>JALYTG010000017.1 GCA_030854405.1 Chloroflexota bacterium
GTCGGGTGGCGAGCAGCAGATGCTCGCCATTGCCCGCGCCCTCATGAGCGAACCTCGGCTCCTGATCATGGACGAACCGTCGCTTGGCCTGGCGCCGTTGATGGTCGAGCGCATCTTCGAGGTGATCGACCGCCTCAAGGGCAAGGGCCTCACCATCCTGCTCGTCGAGCAGAACGTCCACCAGGCGCTCGACGTGGCCGACCGGGCTTACGTCATGGAGGCCGGCCGCATCGCGCTCGAAGGGCCGGCCTCCGAGCTGCGCCATGATCCGCGCGTCGAGCGCTCCTACCTCGGTCACTGAGATGGTTCAGTACGCGCTGCAGCAGATCGTCAACGCGCTGAGCGCCGGCAGCCTCTACGCGCTGATGGCGGTCGGGCTGGCCCTCATCTTCAGCATCCTTCGGCTCATCAACTTTGCCCACGGCGATCTCATGATGGTGGCCGGTTATCTCGCCGCCTTCTCCCTGTTCGCCGGGCTGCCCCTTCCCGCCGCGCTCCTGACGATGGTCGGTGGGACCGTGGTGGTGGGCCTGCTCATGGAGCGGATCGCCTATCGGCCAATTCGCGGAGCTCCCGACGTGGCGATGCTGCTCACCTCGTTCGCGGTTGGCCAGATCCTTCAGAACGGGACCCTGCTCGCCAGCCGGCTCGGGGGTCAGCCGGTCCAGATCGCGTTCCCAACCCCGGGGCTGCTGCAGGGGGTCATCTCGGTCGGCTCTCTCACGCTCTCGAAGGTCAACATCGTCAGCTTCGTCACTGGCGCCGTGCTGCTCAGCCTCCTGACCGTGTTCGTGACCCGGTCTCGCTTGGGCCTCTCGATGCACGCCGCGGCGGAGGACCTGCCGGCCGCTCAGCTGATGGGAATCCAGGTGAACCGCGTCGTGGCCAGCGCGTTCGGCATCGCCTCCGCGCTGGCGGCAGTGGCCGGCTTCCTGTACGCCTCCCAGGCGGGCCAGATCAACCCGTACCTCGGCTTCACGCCGGTGCTCAAGGCGTTCATCGCGGCCGTCATCGGTGGCTTCGGGAGCATTTCGGGCGCGGTCATCGGTGCCTATGCGCTCGCCTTGCTGGAGATCATCCCCACCGCCCTGGCGGGGATCGCCGACATCCTGCCGCCGGGCTCGGTCTCTCCCGCGTTCCATGATCTGCTGGCTCAGCTCCTGCCCAGCTCGCTGGCCAGCTTCCGCGACGCCTTTGTCTTCCTATTCCTGATCCTCATGCTCCTCTTCCGGCCGAACGGAATCCTCGGCGGCCGGGGGCGGGAGGAGGCTCCATGAGGCTCGCCATCCCGGCCCGCGGGCCGGTCCTGGCCGTGGCCGGCCTGACTCTCATCCTGGCGCTCCTCCAGCTGTCGGGCCTCGCCTTCTGGCAGGGCCTGGCGGTGAACCTGGCGATCTTCGTGATCCTGGTGGTCAGCCTCAACCTGGCCAGCGGGTTCACCGGGGTCTTCTCGCTTGGCCACATCGGCTTCATGGCGCTGGGTGCGTACATCTCGGCGATTCTCAGCCTGCCGCTGCGCGAGAAGGGTGAGTACCTGCCCAGCCTGCCCTCGTGGCTGGCGGGCATCCACCTCGACCAGATGCTCGGCCCGATCCCCATCGGATGGCTGCTCGCAACGGTGCTGGCCGGCGTGCTGGTCGCAGGCGTCGCCCTGCTGGTGGGGGCGGTGCTGATGCGACTCTCGGGTCACTTCGTTGCCGTCGCAACGCTCGGCTTCCTGGTGATCGTGCGAGTGCTGCTCTTCAACGCGGATGACTTCACCCGCGGCTCGCGCACCTTCTCGAACGTGACCCCCTACACCAACATGTGGTGGGCCTCGGCCTCCGCGGTTCTGGTCGTGTACGTCGTCTGGCGGCTGAAACGCTCCTCGTATGGCCGAGCGATGTTCGCGCAGCGGCGGGATCGCTGGGCCGCGCAGTCGGTCGGGATCTCCGTCCTAACCCCTCGCCTGATCGCATTCGTGGTGAGCGCCTTCTTCACGGCGATCGCCGGCTCGCTATTCGCGCACTTCATCACCTCGTTCTCCCCGACCGTCTTCTATTTCGATCTCACCTTCCGGGTGATCACCATGCTGGTGGTGGGGGGGATGGGATCGGTTACTGGCTCGGTGATTGGCGTCGGAGTGGTGTTGGCCATCGCCGAAGGGCTCCGTCGCGTGGAAGACAGCACGCTGCTCTACGGGCTGAGCGGCATCCTGCTCGCCGCCTTCTTCATCAGCGTCATCATCTTCCGGCCCGACGGGATCATGGGCCAGCGCGAGATCTCGCTCGACGGCCTCCTGGCCAGGCTGCGTCCGTCGCGTAACGCACCGGCCGAAGGGCCGCCGCCCGAGCCGTGACAGAAGACCCGCCCGAGCCTCCGGGCGGGTCTCCTGGGAATCGAGGTCCCGCGAGGCTAGGGGGCGGGAACCTTCTCCGGCACGAACTCGCCGGCGGCGGTGAACTTCTGGTCCTTGACCTCGATCACGGTCACGCTCTTCTGCGGCACGTGCGAGCCGGGCGCGTAGGTGATCTTACCGGTGATTCCCGGGAAGTCCTTGGTGGCTTCGATCGCCTTCTTGAGGGCCGCGGCGTCCATCGAGCCAGCGCGCTTGATGGCGTCCGCCAGGAGGTAGACGGTGTCGTAGCCGAGGGCCGCAAAGGCATTCTCCGGATCACCGCCGTACTCCTTCTTGTAGGCGGCCATGAACTTCTTGATCCCGTCCGTGCCGTTCGTCGCGTCCATGAGCGCATGGGTCGTGAAGAACACGTTGTTCGCCTCTGCTCCCGCCACCTTGACGAGGTCCGGCGCGTCGTAGCCGTCGCCGCCGACGATCGGCCCATCGATGCCCGCGTCGCGCATCTGCTTGACGACCGGCCCGACGTTGTACGGCATCGCCGCCACGTAGTAGAAGTCCGGCTGCGGCGTGAGCGCCTTGATCTTTGCGATCTGCGCCGAGAAGTCAGTGGCCTTGTCGTCGTACGAGTCCTCGAGCACGACCTTGCCACCCCCGTCGGCGAAGCGGGTCTTGAAGTACGACGACAGCACAGTCGTGTACTCGACCCCCTTGTCCCATAGCAGATAGGCGCTCTTGCCAAAGTTCTTGAGCGCGTACTCGGCGCCGACGGCCGCCTGGACGTTGTCCCCGAAGCAGGCGAGGAACATCACGTCGCCAACCTGCGTCGGAATCTTCGGCGACGTTGCGCCGACCGTGATGAACGGGATCCCGGCCGCCTGGATGGTCGGGCCGGAGGCGATGATCGAGTCGGTATCTGTATAGCCGATCATCGCTTGAACCTTGTCCTGCTCGACGAACTGCTTGGCGGTCTGCTGCGCGACGTCCACCTTGTACTGGCTATCGTGAATGACGAAGTCGATCTGCTTGCCGAGCACGCCGCCGGCCGCATTGATCTCCTTGACCGCGAGCTTGGCCCCTTTCGAGGCCGGCACGTCAAGCGGTGCCTCGTCACCGGTGAGGGCGAAGCCGCCGCCGATCTTGACCTTGGCGGCCGAGCTGCTCGAAGTTCCCGTACCACCGCAAGCGCTCAATGCCAGGCTGACGACGACTGCTATCCCCGCAAGCTTTTTGAACATCCGCTCCTCCTGACCCTGGCCAACACCCCCGCCCCGAGATTACCCTACTCGACCCGCGACCCTACCGGAACCCACCAATCCGAGAGCCGATACACCCGTCGTGCATTGTCGGCACAGACCAGACGGATCACGCGCTCTGCATCGGCGAACGACCAGTCGTCGCGCACCACCCATGAGCCGATGACTCGCGACATCGATCGTCGGAAGAGCCAGCTTCCGAGCAGGTGCAGCTCTGGCAGGCCCCACGCGTCGGATGAGAAGAGGACCTTCGTGAAGGGGGCCACCTCGAGCGACTCTGCGACGATCTGCGCGCTCTGGGCACCGACATAGTTCACCGCAAGTCCGACGTCCATGAACACATGAGGAAACATCTGCGCGAGGTAGCCCGCATTGCGCTGGAACGGGTACGTGTGCAGCAGCATCACCGGGCACCGTTCCTGGGTCGCGCGCAGGAAGTTCGAGAGCAGGAGCGGGTCGCATCGGTGGAGATCGAGGTCCGTGTCGCCGTAGCCGGTGTGCACCTGCAGCGGCTTGCCGATCGCGACGCCCTCCCACAGCACGAACCGAAGCAGGACCGGGTCGACCAGTCGGGCGGCGCCGCTCGTCTCGATCTTGCGGAGCCAGGCGCCGGCATGCTCGACCACCTCGCCGGCCGCCGGAGGAGCGGGGTCGAAATCGAGCCCCCACCGGTATGCGATGATCGATTTGAGGCCGACCGCATCCGCGGCCTCCGACTCGAGCGCCGCTCGAAAGGCGCCGGCGAACGAGCCCGCCTCGACTCCCGAGGTGGCCACGCGCTCGGCGAGTGTCTCGAGCCGGACGATGGTTGCGACTGGCGCGGCAGCCATGCGCCCCAGCTCGGCGAGGCCGAGTAACGCGTCGACGCGATAGCCGGTGTCGACGAGCAGGCCAGCGAAGCCGGCGGCGCCAAGCAGCGGAGCCGCAACCTCCTCGTTGGGTGCCGCGAGCCGGCGCTCGAGATATTCCTCGGCCGGCGCATGGGCCGGGAGCCCGAGGAGCGGCGCGCACCAGCGCCGCACAGCTACGGCCACCTGTGAATCCATGCCGGTTGCCACAGCGGCGGCCGGTCGATCCGATTCGGTGAGCATCGAGAAGAAAGACTCTCGGTCAATCCTGCCGGTCGCGATGCTGTGCGTGTGGTGGTCGACCACGGCGATCGTCGAGAGGAGCTCGTTGACGCCCGAGTGTTCACCGTCTGCCACGCCGAGGCGGGCGATCTCCGGAAACCGAGAAGGCTCGACCGCGCGCTCGAATTCCACGCGTCAATGAACCGCTAGGGAACCAGTGCCAGGACGCGCGCGGGGCTCCCTGACCCATCGACCAGCTTCAAGACGCCGACGACGATCCATGCGCCGAGCGGTGGGAGCTGGCCGAGGTTCATGAGCCCTTCGAGGTGCCACACCCCACGCGGGTGGCTGATCTGGCGATGCACCACGAAATCGTCGGCGACCCCCGGATCGATGCCCAGCGTGTCGACACCCAGCCCAACCGCCCCACGCTCTTCGACGAGGAATCGCGCGGCGTCGGGTCCGAATCCGGGGAAGCGCAGCGGTCCCGGAGCGCCGGCATACGCGGACGCGTCGGTGTTGAATTCTTCCCAGCCTGTCCGCAGCAGGATCGCGGCACCATCCGGAATCCGGCCATGACGCGCCTCGAAGTCGTGGACCTGGTCGAGCGTGAGGACCGAGTCCGGCTGCCCCGCCGTCTCCTCGCTGATGTCGATCACGGCGGCCGGCCGCACCAGGCGATCCGCATCGATCTGATCGACGCTCGCCGTGCCCTCAACCATGTGCGCCGGCGCGTCGAAGTGCGTCCCCGAGTGCTCCATGAATGAGACCTTGCGGTTGTAGAAGCCGTCGTGAGCCACGGTCAGCATCGTCTCAGCGGTTGGCGCCGGGGCGCCTGGCCACATGACCGTCCCCGCGTGCAGCGGCTGGGTCAGGTCGATCACTCGCATGTTCCCGATCATCGGCGACTCCTCCTGCTAACAGCGCTATTCATGAATCTAGAACACCCGCAGATGCGCGAGGCGCGCCTGATCGGGCGTCATGGCCTCGAGGCTGGCAATCTCGGCGGTTCGCACGCCCACCAGGCAGCGCCCGAGCAGGTCGCCGAGGGCCGGAAAGAGCACCGCATCGGCCTGCAGGCAGGCAAGCGCCTCGGTCAGCGACGCCGGCAGGGGCATGATCCCGCGTCGCGTCCGCTCCTCGGCCGTCATGCGCGAGGGATCCTTTCTCGAGTCTTCGGGCGGCTGCAGCTCCCTCCGCAGCCCGTCGAGGCCGGCGAGGATGAGGCCGCCCAGGGCGAGGTACGGGTTGCAGCTTGGATCGCAGGCCTTCAGCTCGATATTCGTCGACTCCATCTCGCGTCCGCGGAAGGGCGAGGCGACCCGTACCGAGCACTCGCGGTTATCGAGGCCCCACGAGACGGTTGACCCAGCCCAGGCGCGCGGCTGGAGACGCTCGTAGGAGTTGAAGCTGGGGCAGGTGAGCGCCACGAGTGCGGGAAGGTGATCGAGGACGCCTGCCACGAATCGGCGGCCAGTCTCCGACAGCAATCGGTCGCCGGCAGCCGGGTCGTAGAGCAGGTTCTCGCTCCCATCGGCGCTCCACAGGCTGAAGTGGATATGCGCACCGGATCCGATCCCGTCCGCGAACGGCTTGGCCGCGAACGAGGCGATCAGCTGATGCTGCACCTCGGCGACGCCTCGGACCGTATCCCGGAACTTGAGCTGGTTGTCCGCGGCGCGCAGCGCGTCGGCATACCGGATCGCGATTTCCTGCTGGCCGGGGCCGTACTCGTTGATCGCCTGCTCGACCTCCATTCCCTGGACCTCGAGCGCGGTCACGATGTCATCCATCACGTATGCGACCCGGTCCATGCCGGCGGAGGAATAGACCGGCCCGTTGCCATACGGCCGCACGACGTCGTCGACCTCCTCGGCGAGATAGAACTCGTTCTCGAACGACGCCATGACGCGGATGCCTGCCTCCTCCGCGAGGCCGATCACGCCCTTGAGAAAGCTCCTCGGGCAGCAGCCCCAATCGGTCCAGTCGTGGCCGAGCTGGTCACACAGAAGGCTGGCGGTGCGCGGAACCCACGGGAGGTTGGTGTACGTGTCCGGATCAGGTACGACGCGAATCTCGCCGACCGGCTCCAGGCCCTCGATCTCGACGAAATCCTCGAGCATGTTGACGGCATTCTGTGCGCGGGTCAGCCCAACCCCCTCGCGCATCCGCGTGGCCAGGCGGTCGATGTGGACGTTCTTTCCGCGGATGACGCCTGAGGGATCGCAGTAGAGGAACCGAACGAGCCGGACACCGTCCTCTCGGGCCCTGGCGGCGACTTCGTCGACCGACACGTCCACCTCCCGCTGCTTCCACGCGCACAGCACGCTCCGACGGTGGATTGTGCACGGTTCGACACTCTACGGCCCAGGCCACAGAACAGCCAAGCCCAGGCTCCGCTCAGGAGAGCGCCAGAGCCACGGCCTCATCGGGCGTGAGCCGGCGGCCATCGGACCAGGCGGAATCAACCGATGAGGCATCGGCCATCTCGCGCAGCGTGGCGACGGCTGCGTCGTACTCCGTGCGCTCGTAGGGCAGCATTGGGGCCTGGGCCGCATCGCGGATCGCCTCTGCAGCCCCAAAGAGCCGCGCAGCACGCATCGCGTCCTGTTTGGCCACCGCGAGGAAAGCGAACGACTCGAACTGGTTCGCCATGGCACCTCGGTTACCGGCGTGCTGCCACGCATGCAGCGTCTCCCGGTAGACCGCCTCCGCCTCATCAATGAGACCGCCCCGACGCAGAGCGTGGGCGAGGTCGCTGCGGGCGACCAGCACCATGCCTCCCAGGCCATGGTCGCCAATCTCTCGATATGCCTCGATCGCCTTGTCGACCCAGCCGCGCGCCTCTGGCAGGCGCCCGGCGAAGCCGCTGACGCGTGCGTGGCTCAGCGCCGTGAACGCGATCACTCCCGGATTTCGCGTTCGGTCGGCGGCCCGCGTGGCGCTCGCCAGGTGGGCTTCGCCCTCGGCGAGGTTGCCACGCTCGACCTCCCACTGGGCCAAGCCTGCCTCGGCGTAGCCGACATTGAACCAGTCACCCACCGACTCCGCCAGCCGGATAGCCTCACCCGCTGCCTCGACCACGCCGTCCTCCTCGCCGGAGAAGATGGTGCTCATCGCCAGCGAACCGAGCCCTTCGTAGAGCGCCCGCGCGTCACCGGTGCGGCGTGCCAGTTGCACGGCCTCCTCGGCCCATGGCCGGCCGGCCGACCCCGCCCCCGCCAGCCAGGACGAGGTCGCTGCCTCCGCGAGAACCCTCGCGACGAGGACCAATCGCTCCGGGTCAGGATCGGTGTCGACTGGAAGACTGTGGACGAGCTCTGCGGCACGCCTGAATCGCTCGAGACCTTCGCTCAGCGAGCGCGACCGCCAGTAGTACGCCATCGCCATTGAGAGGCGTAGCGCCGCCTCGTGGTCAGCCTCAAATGCCCATTCGAGCGCCGCGCGCAGGTTGTCGGCATCGGCATCGAGCACGGCGAGGGCGGCCGCCTGTTCCGCGCCACGCAGCTGCGGCTCGGTCCGCTCTGCGAGCTGCAGTAAGAAGGCGAGGTGCGCGTCGCGCATGGCCGATACCTCCCCGGCGGCGACCAGGCGATCACGCGCGTACTGGCGAATGGTCTCCAGCAGGCGGTAGCGCGTCCGACCTCGGCGGTCGACAGCCACCAGCGACCGATCGACGAGGTGCCCGAGCCCTTCGAGCGTGTCGAGAACTTCGCCCGCTGCCTCCTCATCGGAGGGTCGAGTGACAGCTGCCGCCGCCTCGAGCGTCCAGCTCCCGGCGAATACCGATAAGCGGCCCAGCAACCGCTGTTCGTGCGGAGTCAGAAGCTGCCAACTCCAATCGATGAGCGCCTGGAGCGTCTGCTGACGAGGCAGTGCGGTGCGACGGCCACCGGTGAGGAGACGGAAGCGGTCGCCCAACCGCAGCGCGATCTCCTGGGGCGAGAGGAGCGTGACTCGCGCTGCGGCGAGCTCGATCGCGAGCGGGATCCCATCCAGGCGGCGGCAGATCTCGACGACCGCCGGCGCGTCACCGGGCGTGAGGGCGAAGGACGGCATCACCGCGCTCGCCCGGTCGACGAACAATCGAACCGCCTCGGCGCGCGAGATGGCGTCGAACCAGGGCCCCGCCTTGCCCTGCTCGTCGCTGGCCTCGAGCGGTGGCGGGAGGGTCAGCGACGGCACCTGGAAGACGACCTCGCCGGCCACACCGAGCGCCTCCCTGCTCGACGCCAGGATCGCGACCATGGGACAGCTACCCACGAGCCGATCCACCAGACCGGCTGCGGGATCGATCACGTGCTCGCAGTTGTCGAGCAGCAGGAGCAGCGACTTCGAACGGAGGAAATCGACGAGTGAATCGACGACGCTCCGTCCCGGCTCGTCGAGGACACCCAGGGCTCGCGCGGCGACCTGGGCGACGAGCTCCGGGTCGCTGATCGGTGCGAGCTCGGCGAGCCAGACGCCGTCCGGATAATCCTCCAGTAGATCGGCCGCGGACTGGATCATGAGCCGGGTCTTACCTGTGCCTCCAGTGCCGATCACGGTCACCAATCGATGCGCCCGGGCGAGCGCCCGAAGGTCCGCCATCTCGCGATCGCGGCCCACGAACGAGGTCAACTGGGCGGGAAGGTTTGTCCGGGCCACGTCGAGTGAGCGAAGAGGCGGGAAATCGGAGGGGAGGTCCTGGACGACCATCTGGAAGAGCCGTTCAGGCACGGCCAGGTCCTTGAGGCGGTGCTGGCCCATGTCGCGGAGCGTGACTCCCTCGGAGAGATCACGGCTGACCAGCGCGTAGGTGGATTCAGATACGAGCACCTGCCCGCCGTGACCCGCCGCCGCGATCCGCGCGGCGCGATGAACGTCGAAGCCGACGTAGCTGTCGCCTCCCAGACTGGGCTGACCGGTATGCAGGCCCATCCTGACCCTGATGGGGAGCTCGTCCGGCCATTGGTGGCGGGCGAGCGCCTCCTGGCCGGCGACGGCGGCAGCCAGGGCCTTGGTCGCGCTGTCGAAAGCGACGAAGAAGGAGTCGCCTTCCGTGCTGATCTCGACGCCGTCTCGAAAGGCCTCGCGCAGCAGCCGCTGATGCGTCTCCAGCACCTGGCCGTAGCGCGGGCCGAGCTGTCGGACGAGCTTTGTCGAGCCCTCGATATCGCTGAACAGGAAGGTGACTGTTCCCTGCGGCAGGATGGCCATCTCGGCGCTCCACGCGTGTCCATCAAGGAGAGCCCGGGCCGCGCCCGGGCTCTCCGATGATAGTCGCAGCGCTTTCGCCTTTGGTGCGGACGACCTCAGCGTGGAGGCCCTCCCTTGGGCTCGCTGACGGCTTCCTCGCGCTCGACCCAATTTCAAGGCCACCGGGTGATCGTCGGGCCACCCGGCAAGGTCGTGGCGGTCGCCGGCCTCACGGTCGCCGGGGGGCGGATCCGCGAGATTAATATCGTTGGGGACCGCGCAAAGCTTCGAAGGCTCGGGCTCGCGTAGCTGTGCGCGTCCGGAGCCCCCCAGGACGCCATATCACCGTCGCTCAGCCTCCGGCGGCGTCCTGCGCGTCCCCGGCGAGGGTTGCGCGAACCGCCTCGCCCTCGGGAGCAATCCCCATCTCCTCGAACAGTGCCAGCGCACGGTGTAGCGTCGCGTCGCTCTCAGCGGTGCGTCCAGCCGCGCGCAGAGCTTCGCCCCAGCCGCGCAGGACGCGAGCAAGCTGTGGCCGCGCCCCGAGCTCCTCGAGGATCGCCGCGCTGGCCGCAAAGTCGGCGACCGCGGCTGAGTCGCCGCGCTTCGCAGACGCTTCGGCGCGCTTCCAGAGAATGCCCGCCTCGCCGAAGCGATTCCCGATCGAGCGCGCGGTTGCGAGTGGCTCTTCCCAGCTTCCCTCGGCCGCCGCAAAGTCGCCCAGCGCGGTCGCGCTGGTGCCGAGCCAAGCCTGGAGGCTCGGACGCCAGAACGTGCGGTCCACGACGAGCGCGAGCTCGTGGCCGCGCTGAAGCGCCTCGCGGGCCTCCTGGAACCGACCCTGGCGCTGGTAGATGTCGCCGAGCACCCAGGAGCTCACAACGGCGCAGGCCGTGGCGCCGGTCTCTTCGGAGCGCGCCACACAGGAGCGGGCGATCGGGATCGCCTCGTCGAGCTGTCCGCGTTCAGAGCGGACGACGGACTCCGCGATCTGGGCGTCGAGCTGGGCGATCACGTCGCCGCCCGCCGCAAGCCTGGTCGCGTATTGGGCCGCCTGCTCGGCCTTGTCGAAGTCGCCGAGGCGAGCGTAGCCCATCGCCAGCGCACCGCGCGCAAACGCTGCCCCGATGAAGTCCTGTCGCTGCTCGAGGAGCGGCACCGCCTCTTCGAGGGCGGCCACTCCTTCGCGGATCGGGCCCGTGAAGACTTGGTTCAGGCCGATGACGGCGAGCTGCAAGGCCCGAAGTGAGGGATCGTGGAGAGCCTCCCCGATCTCGGCGACCCGGTCGAGAGAGCGCTTGACCTCGGGGTCCGAGGACTGCTCGCCACGCCCCATGCGGCCCATGGCCGCGGCGAGGTGGATCGGGGCGATGAGATCGAGATCGCCAAGCCGCTCGGCGGTCGGGACGATGGCTTCGAGGTCGCTGATGATGTCGTCGATCAGACGGAATGTCCAGCCCGCCCGCCCTCTGCCAAGCTCGATCTCGACGCGGCGACGCCGCCAGGCCTCGTCCTCGATGTCCGTCGGCGGTGGCAGGAGGGTGGCCCCTCGATCGAAGGCCGAGTACGCCTCCGCGATCGCGTTCCGATCCATGGCGAACTTCCCCGCCGCGATGAGGTAGTCGACGGCCTTGTCCGCGTCCCCGGCCTCCGCGAAGTGGATCGCGAGGACGCCGGCCAGCTCGCTGCCGCGATCGGGATAGAGGCCTTCGAGCGCCTCGCCGACAAGGCGATGCAGCGCGCGGCGTTCCTGTTTGAGAAGCGACCCGTAGGCGGCGTCCTGGACCAGCCAGTGCCGGAAGAGGTACTCCAATTCGGGCCGGGACGCAGCGAGCCGGATGAGCCCCTTCGCCTCGAGGGTGTCCAGTTGCGCGTCGATCGGCATCGCCATCCGCTACTCCCTCGTCTCTCCCAGGACCCGCTCGAGGACCCGGACCCCGAACTGTCGTCCAATGACCGAGGCGACGCGCAAGCTCCGCTTGGCCGCGTCGGGCAGTTGATCGATCCGAGCGAGGAGCAGCCCGTGCAAGGTCTCGGGGATATCGACCGATGCCACTTCGGCGGTCGCCACCCACTGACCCCCGTGGCGCTCGATGACGCCCCGCTCGATGAGCATCCGGATGACCTCCTCGACGAAGAACGGGTTCCCTTCGGCACGGGCGAGGATCGACTCGCGGACGCCATCCGGAAGGGACTCGATCTCCAGCAGATTCGCGACAAGATCCCGGCTGTCCGTCTCTGACAGGGGCTGCAGGCGCATCTCGGCCAGAGCATCGCCGAACAGCTCACGGGCCGCGCTGACCAGATTCCAGCCGGCCGAGTCGGTGTCGGCTCGAAGGGCGGCGATGAAGAACACGGGGAGCTGCGCGGCCAGCGGCAGCAGCTGGCTCACCAGCGCGACGGACGCCGGGTCGGCCCAGTGCAGGTCCTCGCAGACGAGCACGACGGGCCCACGGGTGGAGAGCGCACGAAGGAGGCGATGGATGGAGGCGACGTAACGACCTTGCATCGCCTCGGGATCGATGAGCGCCCGATCGGCCTCGTCCGGGCGGAGCGGCAGCGACAGGAGGTGGGCAAGGTATGGGGCGGTATCGGTGGCGTCGTCTCCAAGGTAGGCCGTGAGCTGGCGATCGAGCGTGGCCCGCGCCTCGGTCTCCGAACCGGAAAAGGGGATCTGGAGGGTGAACCGGACGAGATCGAGGAGGAGGTGATAGGGAAGGTTCCGGCCGTACGAGACGCAGCGGCCTTCGACCCAGGTGGAGGAGGCACCGCCCGCGCCCTCCGCCCGCGCCTCATCGGTCATCCACCGGCGGAACTCGGCCAGCAGGCGGCTCTTCCCGATGCCGGGCTCACCAACCAGGAATGCGACGCGGCTGCGACCGGCCTGAACGACGCCATACAGCGACTGCAGGGTCTGCAACTGGCTGTCACGGCCGACCATCGGGCTATCCAGGCCGGCCCGTTCGAGGCCCCGCCGCCGGCCGGGAACCGCCTTCGGCGCGAGCACCCGGTAGGCGTGGACCGGCTCCGTCTTGCCCTTGACCTCGATCTCGCCGATGTCCTCCGTATCGAATGCGTCCGCCATGAGCCGATGGGTGCTGGCGGTGATCAGGACCGAGCCCGGCTCGGCGGCCGCCTGCATCCGGGCGGCGACGTTCATGGCATCGCCAAGGGCCGTGTACTCGTAACGAAGGTCGGTTCCGACTGTGCCGACCACGACCGGGCCGCTGTTGATCCCGGCCCGGATGCGGAAGTCGATACCGTGCGTTGTCTTCAGCTGGCGGGCGAACTCGTCGATGGCGGCGACCATATCGAGCGCACCGCGCACCGCCCGGTCCGGGTCGTCCTCGTGGGCGACGGGGGCACCGAAGAAGGCGACCATCGCGTCGCCCTGGAGCTGCGCGATGGTGCCCTCGTAGCGAAAGACAGCCTTCGACATCAGGTCGAAGGCTTCGTTCATCATTGCCGTCCAGTCCTCGGCATCCATCCGCTCGGCGAGGGCCGTCGAACCGACGACGTCGGCAAACAGCGCGGTCACAGGCTTGCGCTCACCGGTCAGCTTGGCGGTGCGCATCTTCTCGATGAGGGGCGAAGGGGCGGCGGCCGACAGGCGAGCCTGGCGAGCCTGGTCCGTCTCGCTGGCCTCGACCAGCGCCTGGCCGCAGTTCGCGCAGAAGCGGGCGCCGGCCGGGACTGCCGCCTCACAGCGCGGGCAGGAGAGCGGCGGGGACTCTACCATCATCCGGCCGACATCTTAACGCCGACGTGACCGATTACCCAGGTATCCGCCAGACCGCGACGGGTCACTCAGAGCTGCGCACCACGGGGAGATCCACCCCATCCGGATCTGCACACTCGGAATCACCAGATTGCGCAGCTCGGGCACCGTTTCGACTACGATCAGGGTGGTGATCGAGCGGGAGTAGCTCAGTTGGCAGAGCGTCAGCCTTCCAAGCCTGGACCTGGATGCGCAGTGCTCCGTTCACCGGCGAGGTTCGTATCCCTGTAAACGTTTGCTCTGTAAGTACGCACGGCGCTCCCCTTGCTCCCGTCATGCGGAGGGGGCATGGAACCGAACTCGCCAACCTGAAGCGCCTGATCGAAGCACGCGCGTCACCAGTCGCATAGTCACCGGGGAAGATCACTTAGGCGTATCCTGCCTCTCGCCCGACCGGGCTGGGTGGGACGCAGGACGGTGGCGCGCAAATGTTCATGCTGGCCCGGCAAATGTCCAGGCTCCTTGGCATTGCTGTCGTCGCGTGCATGCTCGGTGCAGCGTGTAGTCCTGTTCCCCCGCCCTCGGCGTCTACTCCTGCTCCTGCGTCTCCGTCCTCGTCAGCCTCGCCAGCGTTCGCCGACACGATTCGGGTCGCCCTCCCTGACACCTTTGGCGCTCCCATGTTTCCGTTCAACAACGGGACCTCACCGGTCGGCGATGAACCCAGGGCGGCGACCATCAACAACTTCCTTCACGATGCCCTATATCGCTGGGATCCCAACCTCCGGCCGACCCCCAGCCTCGCCAGCTCGTGCGCGCCCTCGCCGGACGGCCTGACGATCACTTGCAACCTGATCCAGGCCGTCTTCTCCAACGGCCAGCCGCTGACCGCCGCCGATGTCGCGTTCACCTATCGGCTCATGGCGGTCCACACGCCGATCGACCTGCCACTCTCCGGGCGGCCATGCGTGACGGACGTCGGGCTCGGGTGCCTCTCGGACGTCCTCGATTCGGCGGAGGTGGTCGATCCGCTCACCGTTGCGTTCCACCTCAAGCGGCCGAGTGCGCAATTCGTCGCCCTCGCTCTGCCC
Organism: Chloroflexota bacterium; assembly: GCA_030854405.1. The sequence continues at coordinate 14,649 of JALYTG010000017.1, forward strand.
GGAGTCTGGATCGACTCCGAAGCCGTGGTCCGAGCGGCCTTCGAGGAGGTCCGGTCCAAAGCGTCGATTGTCGGCGCGAAGGTGCTTCAGGCAGGCGCGGACCGGGTCGCTAAGGAACTGGCCGGCGATCAGCCGAGCTGCGAGGGGCTCCTGCCGGACGCAAGCCAGCTCGTTGCCCGGACGGGCCTGTTCCTGCCCGATCGAGCCGAGTACTCCAACTTGAGCGGGGGCGCCTTCGATGCTTGTTCCTACGCCGGGACCCTTGGTGGCGAGCTGACGATGGCCGCCGCCAGCCTGGCGGCGAACGATCTGACCGCGATCGCGCTCGTTTATCCGGCCCTCCAGCTTGGACGTGCTCCGGTCGGCGCAGGCCCGTACATGGTCACCGCTTACGAGCCGAACAAACGGCTCGAGCTGAGCGCGGTTGACACGTACCACGGCGGCCCGCCGCAAACCAGGCAGTACGTCTTCCTGTTCTATCCCGACGAGCCCGCGGCAGCCAGGGCGGTGGCAGAGGGCAGGGCCGACTGGGTCGAGCTCCTGCCCGAGTTCAGTGGCCCGTTCCCAGGGCTGACCAACCAGGCCAACGTGCGTACGGGGAAGGCTCCCCAACCCATCTACCTGTCGCTGACCTACAACGTCCGACCCGGCCAGCTCTTCTCGGATGTCCGGCTCCGGCGCGCGATGGAGCTGTGTATCGACAAGCCGGCCATAGCGGCTGCTGCGACCGGGGGAAACAACATCATCGCCTATGGGGAAATCCCCCCCGGGTTCTGGATGTACGACGAGGCATTGCCGACGCCGACACGGGACGTGGGCGCGGCGAAGAAGGAGATCGAGGCGAGCGGCTGGCAGCTCGGTTCGGATGGCGTGTACCAGAAGGCCGGCCGCCGCCTGGCGGCCGCCATCTACGCCCGGACCGACGACACGGAGCGGGTGAAGTTCGCGCAGATCCTGGCCATCCAGGTCAAGGCCTGCGGGATCGACATCCGCGTTGTGCAGGGCGACTTCGGTGGCCGCCTGGGCTCCCTAGTCACATGGCCCAATACAACGCCCGACACCAATAAGCCTTTCGACCTCAACCTCTTTGGTTGGATAAGCAGCTGGGACGCCATCACGCCTCGGTTCCAGAGCGACCAGATCACTCGCCGGGGGCATCCTGACGGATTGAACTCCGGCGGATTCAGCAATCCCCGGATCGACTCCTTGTTCGACGAGCTCGTAAGCACATACGACGTCGATCGGCGGGCTGCCCTGTTCCGCGAATACCAAGAGCTGCTCGCCCAGGAGCAACCCGTGCTCTTCGCCTACCACTACGTGCGCTTGGTCGCTGCTGCGAACGGGCTCACAGGTGTCGACGGGCCGCTGGACCTGAGCCTGCCGCTCTGGGCCACCAGGCCGGAACGCATCGTGCTCCGAGCCGCGACGACACCATGACCGCCGCCTGCCGCGCTCAGCGCAGCATCAACACCGACGTTTCGCGCCACCACGAGAACAGCTTCGCCCAGGCCTCGTCGCCCCGCCCGGCCCTGGCGAGGATGTGGGCCCCGTCGTACGTCCAGGCGACCCGTGAGCCGCTCACGCCCTCGCGGTGGCACAGCAGTCTGCCCGAGAAGCCGGCCGCATCCCACAGCTGCCACGCGCTGGGCTGCTTGGCGCAGTCGCCCTGCTCGAGGTTGAACTGACGCTGGATGGCGAGAGCGAACGTGTCCATGCTGGCCTTTTCGGGGAACTGGTCGTACGTCACCGATTCGGCATCGGACAATGCGCCCAGCTGGCAGTGGATGCTGGCCGACGCGCCCGGGGCTGCCTCCGCTGCAGAGGCTCGCGCGCAGTTGCGATCGTCGGCTCCGCGGATGTTGACGGGCAGCCGGGAAATCATGTCGCGCTCGGCGACATCCGGGTAGGCGTCCCCGGCGGGCGGAGACGAAGCGCCACCGACGGTGGGCCCTTGGGTGGAGGGCGAGGCGATCGGGCGCTGGCTCCCGCTCCAAAGGGCCGCTTGTCCGACGAGCCCAAGGGCGATGGCGACAACGACGAGCGCGGCGGCCGCCAAGCGTGGCCCGACGATGCCCCGCAGCCGGTCACGGAGCGAGGGCGAGACGGTGGTGGTGCCACCGACCAGGACCCGGTAGAGCGCGATCGGCTCGGCGATTCCCTTCAGCTTTCGGGCGCCGATCGGGGTGAAGCGGAACGGCAGCATCGTTCGGGTCAGGCTGCGCACCGTGTCGCTGACGAGGAGCTCACCCGCCTTTGCCTGGGCGCAGATGCGCGCGGCGATGTTGACTGCCGAGCCCACGAAGCCTTCGTCGGTTTCCGCCGTCTCGCCGGCGTGGACGCCGACGCCGACGGCGATCGGCTGCGCCCCGGCCTCCTTGTTGGCCTGCCCGGCAGCCTCGAGGATCGCCAGGCCGCAGCGGACGGCGCTGCTGGCGGACCCGAAGACGACGTAGAAGCTGTCGCCCTCCGTTCGGATCTCGGCTCCCGCGTGCTGCGCGACGGCTTGTCGGACCAGGGCCCGATAGGCTGTCAGCAGCTCGGCCGCGGCGTGATCTCCGTGCGTCTCGACGAACCGGCTGTACTCGCGGAGATCCGCGAACAGGAAGCCGTGCGACTGCGAGGGCGGAATGGCGATCACGAACAGCTCTCCAGGCCCGGGGTCCCGAGGGCCCTGGCCGCAATGGTAGGGGCCTACTCAGGCGGCGTCGAGGCGATCTCGGGCGGGGTCGCTGCCGAACGCTCTCGGAACCCCTACGGCGCCATTGCTGCCGGGCGAACCACACGTCTCCGGGCCCGGCGTGGCTGTTGCCCGCGCCCCACATGAATAAGCTACATCGCAAAACCGCCACAACTGACTACGGGCAAGCCAGGCCGCTTCGGGCCATAATCGAGCGCGAACTGCCGAAACACGGGCGGGAGTAGCTCAGTCGGTAGAGCGTCAGCCTTCCAAGCTGAATGTCGCGGGTTCGAACCCCGTCTCCCGCTCCAACCTCACGTCTGAGCGTGAAGGGACACCAAGGCTGCCTGTGTCTAGGCGGTAGTCAACGCCGCGGGCGGGACCCCCATAGCGGATAGGCAGGCGTGGGGCGCTCTACCGCGGGGAGTCAGCCAATTCGCTCGCCTGGGCGCGCAGGGCGGCCGCGTGCTCGATCTCAACCTGCGCACCCAGGGCGCTGAAGGTCTCCAGCGCCGCCCGGACAGTCGTCGCCGCCTTGGTCCCACTGCCGGCGGCGAGGTATGCCTGCGCGAGCGACAACTCGGTCCGAGCGCGCTCCCAAGGGACTTCCAGCCTGGTGAAGCCGTCGCGCGCTGCCCCTAGCAGACGCATGGCCCGTTCGTGTTCCCCAGCCGCAAGCGCCGCCTGTCCTTGCAGGCGGTCGGCGACCCCGGGCAGGAACCGCAAGCCTGTCCGTCCTGACCAATCGCGAGCCTCGGCGACGATGGCGGCCGCCTCATCCCACGTCCCCTCCGCCGCAACCAGGTCGGCCCACCCTTCGAGGGTCAGATCCCGATTCTGGATGTCGCGAACCGGGTCCAGTACGGCCAAACGAGCACGCGCCTCACCGAATTCGCCACGTCGGACCAGGGTCATCACGATCCACAGCCGCGCCGCGGAGATCCCCACGCTGCCCTGGGCAGCCTGGGAGCTGTCGAGCCGCTCGATGTATCGGTCCGCGGCTGCGGAATCGCCCGTTACCTCACTCACGTAGGCCGCGACGCCATAGAGGCGATAGGCGTGGTAGCGCAGCACTTTCTCGCGATCCGACAGACCAAACGTCGCATTGCCCTCCGCGAAGATTCGCCAGAATTCGTCCCATCGGCCCAGCCGGAACGTCGCCACCGCATAGAAGACCCCCGGAACGTAGTTCCCGACGCCCTTTTCCGAGCCGCGCGCCAAGCCGATCGCCCCCAACTCCGCCGCTCGCCGATAGTCACCGATATGGGCGAGCCCCCATGCACTCGTTCCGTAGATGTCGACCACCTCGACAAGGTCGTCCAGCTGGGGAACGAGGAGGAGTCGCTCCTCCTGTGATTCCACCGACAGGCCGTACCCACCAAGCAGCACCCCGGTAGCGCCGAGCGTGTCGAGTGCGGCCGACAGGAGGTCTGGCCGGCCCAGTCTGCGCGCCATGGCGACCGCCTCCTCGGCGGCAGCTCGATCCTCGTGCATCCGCTTCGCGTCGGTTTCCGCCTCAGCAAATCCCCAGGACCAGGCCCCGCGAGCCATCAGGAGCCGAAGTCGTTCCTCGCTGTCGCCTTCTTCGAGCATGGTCAGACCGAGCTCAAGGTATGGCGCAGCCTCCGGCCGGCTCGGCAGCTGGCGCATCAGCCCGGGCCAGCGGGTGGGGATCGCGAGAAGGACCCCGGCCAGGTGCGCCACCGCGCGGCGATCGGCCTTGCTGACCGGACCGGCGCTCATCCGCAGGTCGATCGCCTCGCGGCCGGAGCGCCAGGCTCCGTTCCCGTCATCGGCCCACAGCTGCATGCTCACCAGGATCTCCAGGCCCCTGGCGCGCTCGATCGACCCCTGCGCCAGCTCAAGGCCGACCCGAACGCGTTCGCGAGCGCGCTCGGTCGCCAGGTGGCGAGCCGCCTCCTCGCCCGCCTCGAATAGCAAATCGACCGCACGCGCGCGGATCACCTCGCGTCGG
>JALYTG010000113.1 GCA_030854405.1 Chloroflexota bacterium
CCCACGGCTGGAGGGCTTGATCACTGCCGTCAACGAAGAGGCCGCCGAGGAGTGGCGTGCGGCCTGGTACGCGCTGGAACGCCAAGGCCCAGGGTGGAGCCGGGGCGCAGCACATCACGGGCGCGAGAGCCTGCGGCTGGTCCTCGCCAGCCTGGCGCCAGATACCAAAGTTCCGCGAGATTCTGACGCGCGTATCACGCAGCGAGCCCGCGTGATGTACATCCTGAATGGCGGTCGCGAGACCCTTCGCGATTGGGCGATCGCGCAGGCACAGGCTGTCCGGGGCACGTACGACGCACTGGCTGCCGAGGCTCACTCTCCCCGGCTCGATCCCCTCGGCCTTGCTGCCATCCTCGAGGCGTCCGGCAGCCTCATGCAGCTGTTGCTCACCTTCACCGGGATCGATGACGCGGACGGGCGGCAGAACTAATGGCTGGCGAAGCCGAACTTAGGCGGGAGCTCTACCGCGAAGCCAATCGCGTTCTCATCGATGCCGAATACACCGGGCGCCAGCACATGCTGGTCGGTCAGAGCTGGAGGACCAAGGCGACTTGGATCGGCCTCCCGATTGCCATTCTCACCGCGGCCTCCTCGGGCGGCGCTGGCCTCTCCGCGCTACTCGGCTGGGGCACCGCTTTGACTGTGGTGCTTGGCTTCCTGGGTGCGCTGGCAGGTGCCGTCAAGCTCTTCTTCAAGCCCGAGGATCAAGCGAAGGCGCACTCCCAAAAGGGCGCGCAGTGCATAGCGATCCGCAACGAAGCGCGCCGCATCATGAATATCGACCTCAACTCGGACCTCAGCATTGACGCGCTGACAGACCGGGTCAGGCTCCTGGGCAGCAGGTATGACGCGCTCCGCGCGCAGGAGCCTCTGCAGCTGCCCGGCTGGGCATATCCACGGGTCAAGGCCGACATCGAGGCCGGCCGTTACGGGTATGACAACGACCCGCTTTGGGAGGAGCCGATGAACTGATGCCTACCACTGTCAGCGCAGCCTTCGATGAGCTGCTGGGTCGCCTCAGACTCTTGGACCGCCAGAAGGAGGTGGCTCGCGGTCGCGTGAATCACCTCAGGGAGTTCTTTGACAACAACTATGAAGTCGCGAAGTCGGCCTGGCCGATCGGTTCCTATAGGCGAGAGACCATCATCCGCCCAGAGCGTGACATCGACGTCATGGTCGTCCTCAGCGTCTCCGCGTACTGGAGCACCTACGAATCTGACTCGGCGAAGTTTCTGCGCTGGATCCGCGATGGGTTGAACCGAGAGTACCCCGGTACGCGAGTAAGCACGCGCGAGATCGCGGTCGTTATCGAACTGGGCGAAGACCTTCAGGTCGATCTCGTTGCCGGCTTTCGCCGCGAGGGGGGCGGTTTCCTGATCCCGAACGGTTCAGGGCGCTGGATGGCCACGAATCCACCGTTCCACGATGAACTGATGGAGAAGTCCAATCTCCGGCTCGACTCATCGCTCAAGCCAGTCGTTCGGCTGATGAAAGAGTGGAACCGCCAGAACCTCGGCTACCTCCAGTCGTTCCACATGGAGATGGTGGTCGAGCGAGTCTGGCAGGGTGCCTCCGGGCGGCTCAACATGGCACACGGCGTTGCCGAGACGTTGCGTTGCGCGCCCGGCTGGATACGGAAGCGGTTCCCAGATCCTTGGATGCCAACTCAGTACGTCGACGATTACCTCGAGGCGCCGCGGCGCGAGGCTGTGGCAAAGATGCTGGAGCAAGACACTGTGAACTCCAAACGCGCACGCGAAGCGGAGGCACGTGGAGATCACCGGACCGCAATCGCCGAATGGAGCAAGGTATTCCCGAAGGAGTTCCCTGGATACGGCTAGATCGCGTCGCGTCCAGGAGCTGAGTCGAACTCAGCGACCGGGATTGGCATCTCGAAATATCGCCGTTCTTTCGCACGAACCAGCAGCCGGGCCAGCTGCTCACCGCCGAAGACCTTCAATCTGAACTCAGCAGGGTTGCCCTGCGCAACGTTGTCGACGACGTAGAGGTAGAAGTTCGGGTTCCGACGAGCCTCCTCGACCTGCGGCACCTCGAGGGGCACGAACCAACCGCGCTGGTTGCCTCCCACGGCCTTGACCTCGATCAGCCGGGGAGGACTCTCGATATCGGCGGAGAACGCCGCCTCGAATCGGCGGTCGAGGGGCGCGCGACCAACAGCACGTTCCAGCTCCATGACCCAGAGGACGGCCGCCGTCTCGATCGCCCTATTGCCGACAAGCCGCTCGATGACGGGTTCCTCGTCCATCTCGTTCCTTCATCATTACCGCGGCCCAACAGCGATAGTGGAGGGAGCATGCGCGCCTTCGTTCTGAGAATCTCGCCCGTCGGCGTCGACGGTGTGCCAGAGGCACTGGCAGCCAACCAGATCAGCATCGGTTGGCCGAAGGCGGAGGGCCTGACGGACCCAAACCTCGACTATTGGCGGTTCCGCGAGCTGGTTAAGGAGGCCTACTACGCAGACGACCCTGGCTACCGCGACGCTGGCGGCGTTGCCGGTCAGCTGTGGCGCTTCATTCGCGACATGGCCGAGGGCGACCTAGTCGTCGTCCCGCACGGTGGCGAGTTCTTCGTCGCCAAGGTCGCCGGTCCGTTGGTCTACCGGTCTGAGAGAGCCGAGGAGCATTCGGCCTTTCGGCGGCCGGTCGAGTGGCTGAACGGCGCTCAGCCGATCCCCCGCGCCAGGGGCCTAGCCGCTCTTCAGTCGCGAATGAAGATCCGCCAAACCTGCGCCGATGCCACCGATCTCATCGAGGAGATCCAGGATGCCCTGAACGTGGCGGGTGGTGGTGAGGAGCGCAACTTCAGCATCGACCTACGCTCACGGCTCATCGACCAGGCGCGCCGCGAGATCACATCGGGCCGGATGGACAGCTTCGGCTTCGAGCGGCTGCTTGCCACGCTGCTGCGATCGCTGAGCGCGACCGAGGTGCGCATCGTGCCAAGGTCCCAGGACAAGGGGGCGGACATCGTCGCCACGTTCTCGCTCGCGGGCACCTTCAGCTTCCGATTGGCGGTGCAGGCCAAGCACTATCGAGCTGATCCCCCGGTGGGGGCTCGAGTCGTCGATCAGCTCGTGTCGGGCATGGAGGCGGAGCAAGCGTCTCTTGGGTGGATCGCCACGTCTGGATCGTTCTCGCCCGAGGCTATCGACCGCAAGGCGCAGGTCGAGGAGGAACGGGGATTTCAGATCGAACTGATCGACGGTGACCAGCTCGCTGCGATGATCGTCGAGGGTGGCCTTCATGCGGTTGGCATGCATTCTCCTGGTGGGGCGGCTGCACACGATCAGGTGGCCTCTTCGCAGGCGACATGAGCCGTTCGGCTCGCCGTCGGCAGAAAGACTCGGTGGCGGGATCGCGATGGCGCCGGCGCGGCCTACGGGGGTGGGGGAGTAGATGACGTTAGTGATGTCGGCTTTCGGCGCGGCCGAACCCTGAGCACGATCGGGAGCCGACTCCCCGTTCACCCAAGTGTCGCGGCTCTTGCCGACACACCCGCTACGGACGCGGTCCGGGACGCGACACGGCCTCGGCGGCCAACCTAGGACCAGATGTCCCGACCGAGGTCGCCAACCGCGCGCAGCAGGCGGTCATCCAGCGCCTCCGGCCCGAGGTCCTCGAGCAGGCAGAGCGGCCCCAGAGGCGACAGCTCCCACGCCGGCTGGAAGGACGCCATGTCGCGAGCCGAGACGCGCCGATCATCCGGCGCCCGCCAGATCGCGCCGAATGGATCGGCGGCTAGCTCCTCGGCCACGGTCACCCAGCACGGCGCCTTGCCGCGGCCGGGGAGCTCGTACTCGGTCAGCCAGTGCCGCAGGCGATAGGCGAGTCCGGCGGCGCGCCGGGCCGACTCGACCACGAAGCCGACATTCATCGGGACCTCGTGAGCCGAGAGGTGGCTGCTGTAGACGCGCGCCTTCGAGGCCAGGATCGCGCCGCGCTCGGTGCCGAGGTCGCGCTCGATGAACAGTTCCACCGCGCGCTCACCCAGACCGATGACGGCCAGCGCATCGGGCCGCAGGTAGCCGCCGAACCCGAGGGCGATCGCACGCTCGGGTGCCCACCCAGCCAGGTATGCGGCGCGGCTCGACGGCGCTCGCAGGATGGCCACGAGCAGGTCGTGCGTGGCGAGTTGATGGATGACTGGTGACGGCGCCTCGACACGAGCTGGCTTCTGGAGCTCTCCGTCCCAGATCAACTGCGCAAGACCAGTGCGAGCTGCCTTGGTCAGTGCGTAGGCGTATCGCCCTCGGGGTCGCTGCGAGTTCGCGGCCCAGAAGCCGCGCACCAGCCCGTACCCCACCAGTTTCGCAAGGCGTCGCTGGGCGACCCGAAGGTGCCCGTAGGCCATGACGGCTGCCATCTCCGCCGTGACGACGTCGCCCATGAACAGCCATTCCAGCAGTCGTTGATCCCGTAGCGGCAGTGCGCTCCATCCAGCCATGCCCGGCGGTCCGGAGATAGCCTGCCGTCGCGCATGGCGCCGATGCGCCAGAGCTGTCAAAGATCGTGCCCTCGCTGGCGCCTCCTGCGCTGTGCGCGGACGATCACGCTCTGCCGGGCCAGTCGGGCGAAGTAGGCCGCCCGGGCGTGGGCCGCCCGTCGCCGACGTTCGTCGGCCGGCAGGACCCCATCCGGATCGACCTGGCGCTCGAACGAGGCCAGGAACACCGCACGTGCCTGCGCCGTCAGACGCCGGGAATCATGCGTCGCATGAAGCAGATGCGCGCCGATCCGGCCGCGAAGAGCCCGCTCGGAGGCGCCACTTCTGGAGGTCCGCCCTCGCGTCACCATCGGGCCAACGTCCACTTAAGCCACTCGCGCCGGTCCTGCGCTGATTCGGCGAGGTCATCCGGTGCGGCGGGACCCACCCAGTAGTACGGAACTCCGTCCGCCGTCACGATCACAGGCTCCTCCTGGACGCCGCGGAGGACCCGATGAAGCTCCCTACGGAACCGCGTGCTGGTGATTCGCTGGCCGCGGTCATCCGGCCGGTGTCGACGCACGAGAACCGCCGGCCGACCGGCGCCCTCCACGACCACCGCGTGGCCGTACGCGATCCAGTTGCAGAGGTCGGTCAGTTCCTCTCGCATGGTGGAGGCTGAGACATGAAGCGCCATCCCACGACGCTACGAACCTCGACGGCGCAGATCAAGGTAAAACGTGTGCGGAAGTGTGTGAGGAATTCGCGGTTAGGGTCGGAGCTCTCACGTGCGAAGCACTGTCCGGATCAGCGATCACGGCACGAAACCGGTCAGCGCGTGCCTGTTGGCCCGCACCCACCTGCTCGATCACCTCGTCCGGCAGCAGGCCGCGATAGGCAGATTGCCATGACCTGGCGTAGACGTCGGCGATCGCATCCGCATTGTCGGGCTCCGCCCGTCGGATGGTCACGCGCACGGCGGTCACGAGCTTGAGCGCAGCCAGGCTTTGATGAGCGGTGGCACCTCGGCCCAGCGACTGACCTCGGCATCGGCCGTAGGATCGGCGGAACCGATGAAGTCCGGCGGTCGCATCCAGATCGCGCGCATCCCGACCGCCCTGGCGCCCGCGACGTCGCGTTCAGGGCGGTCGCCGATGATCGCCGCCCGGGACGCATCGGTTCCAACCACCGCCAGCGAACGCTCGAAGATGGCCGGATTTGGCTTGCCGTGGCCGACGTCGTGGGAACTGACGTAACCATCGAAGTAATCGCCAAAGCCGAGCTCTTCCCAGTCACGCCGCACGTCCGCGTCGTTGCGCCACAGCGTGTTGGTGCACACCACCATCCGCACGCCCAGATCGCGGATCGCTCCAACCGCCTCTCTCGCTCCGGCGGCCAGTTCGACGACCTGGCTCAGCGGCAGGGCGCACGCGCGGCAGACGCGCTCGACCTCGGCTGCCGACACCTCGACACCCTGACCGGTCAGGAAGGACATAACCGTCTCGGCGGTGCGCTGCTCCCACGGCGCCGCATCGGATTCGGCGAACGGATGGCTCGCCAGGGGCGCAAACCAGGGCAGGTCAGACCCGAAGACGTCACGCAGCCGCGCCACCATCAGCCGCTCGTATTCGGCTCGGTCGAGCCACGTCGCGTCGTCGACGAGCGTTCCACCGACGTCGATTAACAGCGCATTCAGGCCATCGTGTGCCATGCCGTTATGCTGCCAGACCGTGCGTGCCCTGAGGTAACTCGCCCCGAGGTGAGGCTACTTTCTCTCGCTGAGCCTGAGCAGAAGCCGGGCGACAAGCTCTGTCGCCAGGTCCTCAGCACCCGGCGCGAGTGCGCCCGAAGGAATAGCATCGGTGGGCTCGAGATGGATGGCCCCGCTTCTACCCATAAAGGGGAAGGTCACGCTGTTGGGCCCAGACGGCGTCACAAGGCTGTCCGGTCGATCTAAGCCAATGCCGATGGCGACCTCTTCGGCGGCAATTAGATCGAGCGCTGCCCCGAGCCGCAGATCCCTGGCGACCCGGATCTGTAGTTGGCCCTCGTCGAGCACTGAGCCGCCGATCTGTTGCGGCAGGCTCTCCCAAACCAACAAGCTGCGTGAGCGCTCAATGCGCACGCCAGCTTCGAGCCGCCTCCCATCTCTCTTCGCGTGGGCAGCCACAGCACGTTCCGTCGTCGGAAACTGCAGCGGCTCGCCATCCTCAAAGAGCCCGTGGTCCTGACCCGCACGGGCCAGCTGGCGGCGTAGATCGCCGAAGGTCGAAGCTGGAATTGGAGTCACGCGACCGACCGGGATGATGTGTGTCTCGAGGACCGTGCCGGCACCGGTGTATGTGGCGCGATCGGTTTCCCGCCAAGGGACGTCGAGGGACTCATCCAGCGGCCGCAGCGTCAGGGGTTGTAGTGCGCCAGCCGCCGCCTCAAGCGCGGCCGGCAGCTTTGCGATCAGATCGGGAATATTCCCAAAGGTGCCGCGCCAAACCCCGCTCTCGTAGCTCTCGACCCGGTCGATGAAGGCGGCCTGTCGAGGCTCTGGAGTGACGTCCTCCTGCCTGAACACGATCACCGGCTTGCCGAGATTGCGTGCGGTCGTCCACTCCTCCTCAGTGGGCGCGATCCCGGTACCTGGCATCGGGTCGCCGTAGAACTGACCCAGGAGCAGCAGGTATATCTCCGACGCCTCAACCATCTGCACACACGCTGCGCGCGGAGGCACTGGTTGCTGGGTAACCTGTTCGAATCGCAAGCATTCGCAATTGAGGATCGTCAGTACCGGTGCGACGGAGTCGCGCACATCCGCGAGACCGCGCCGCACGGAGCTCAGCATGACCTTAAGCCGCATGGGCCGATCCTCGCGTTGCTGGTGGTACAGCGTCGTGGCGTTGAGGGCTGTCCGCTCTGGGCGAAAGGAGCCTGTTGGAGGATGTCCTAGATGGAACCGACACTGATTGACCCGAATACGGAGTTTGAGATCGACTTGCCGTGGCCGCGAGGCAGGACAGTTCGAGAA
>JALYTG010000114.1 GCA_030854405.1 Chloroflexota bacterium
TGGTAGAGCTGCGCCGCCAGCGTCTTGTTGTGGGCCATCACCAGGGTGGGACGCTGCGCCGCCTCGATCACCTTTGCCGCGGTGAACGTCTTGCCGGTCCCGGTCGCCCCAAGCAGCACCTGGTGGCGCAGGCCATCGGACAGGCCCGAGGCGAGCTGGGCGATCGCCGCCGGCTGGTCGCCGGTCGGCTCGTAGGGGGCATGCACGGTCAGGTCGGGCATCGGCCGATTTTAGCGCGACCCATGGGTACCGACCGGGTGGCAGCCAGGGAATCGGCTACGCCGTCCGTTCGAGATCAGGTGGTGGCGTCGTCTCTTTGACCGATGAGGGCCTGATAGGCGGCTTCGACCTGGCGGTGGGTCTCCTCGAGCGGGGCGGAGCCGTCGATCACCACGTCGGCAGCGGCGAGCTTCTGCTCCTGTGAGGACTGGCTGGCCATCCGCCGCCGCGCCTCTTGCTCGCTCATCCCGCGCGACGCCGTTACCCGTGCCAGCGCGTCATGCTCGTCGCAGCGGACCACCCAGATCTCGTCGCAGCCGTCGGCCAGCGGCGACTCGAGCAGCTTGATCACCTCGACCGCCGCCGCGTCGACCCCGCCCTCATCCAGCTCGGCGAGCCGTGCTCGGACGGCGCCGCGCACCAGCGGATGCAGGATCGCCTCGAGATCGCGCAGGGCCGCAGGATCTCTGAACACGATCTCGGCCAGGTGGCGAGCCTCGTAGCTGCCGAAGCGCTGCTGGATCGCCGCGCGCGCATCGGCGTCGTTCTGTCGGATCTCGCGCGTGAGGCGGTCTGCGTCGATCGTCGCCACGCCGAGATCCCTCAGCATCCCCGCCACGGTGCTCTTGCCGCAGCCGAGATTGCCGGTCAGGCCGATCACTTTCATGCCTCGCCCGATGGTAGCGGCTGACAGCGGGGGCAGAAGTGCGCGCTTCGCTGCCCGACGACGATGCGCTCGATCGGACGACCGCATCGGTAGCAGGGCTCTCCGGTGCGCCGATAGACCTGCAGCCGCTCGGCGTTCGCTCCGGGCTCGCCGTCGGCCCCCACGTAGTCGCTGAAGCTCGCTCCGCGATTGGCGATCCCCTGCCGCAGGACCCTACGAATCGACCGATGCAGCCGTCGCACCTCGTCCGCATGCAGGGTGTCGGCCGCGCGGAGCGGATGCAGACGCGCATGCCAGAGCGCCTCATCGGCGTAGATGTTGCCGACCCCGGCGATGAAGGACTGGTCGAGGAGAAGGGTCTTCAGCCGCGCCGAGCGGCCGCGCAATCGGTCGGTCAATCGTTCGACGCCGAAGGAGCGGGCGAGCGGCTCGGGCCCGTGGCGCGCGAAGACGTGGCCGACCCGATACGGTTGCCGCGCCTCGCCGACACGGCGCAGGCCGCCTCCCTCCCACAGCCCGATCCGCCCGAACTTCCGCACGTCGCGGTAGCGCAGCTGCCGCGCGTCCGCAAGGTGGAAGACGACACGCACGTAGCGATCCTCGGGCGCTCCCGCCGGCACCACCAGGAGCGCGCCGGTCATGCGCAAGGCCACGGTGATGACGCGTCCATCCTCGAGGAAGATGAGGACCGTCTTCGCCCTCCGACCCACGCGCCGGATTCGCGCCCCCGAGACCTCCGTCGCGAACCGCTCGGACGGCAGCGGGTGGCGGATCGTCCGATCCCAATGCACCTCGGCGCCGACGATCGTTGCGCCGGCGATCCAGCGCTCCAGGTCGCGCGCAACGGTCTCGACTTCGGGAAGCTCAGGCATGGCCCCAGTGTGCGCTGAGCCGCTGCGGCCGCATGGCGTGGAGCGGGCCAAAGCCCGCCGTCAGCTGGACTCGATCGCGGCCAGGAGCGGCTCCATCTCCGGTTCTGGAGCGGCACCGACCCGACGCCAGGAGCCGGCAGCGGTCTGTTCCAGTCGGTCCATCTGCTCCCAGTTGGTGCCGACCTTGAGATCCACGGTGAGTGGAACGTCGAGCGGCAGGGCGCTCTCCATCACCTCACGTGCCAGGGTAGCGAGTGTATCGAGCTCCATCTCATCCGTCTCGAAGACGAGCTCATCGTGCACTTGCAGCAGCATCTGCGATCGGAGGCCGCGCGAGCGGATCCCCTCGTCCAGGCCGACCATCGCGATCTTCATCCCGTCCGCGGCGGTGCCCTGGATCGGCATGTTGATGGCCATTCGCTCCCCCGCCGATCGCAGCGCCCCGTTCCTCGCGGTCAGCTCGGGGATGTATCGACGCCGGCCCAGGAGCGTCGTCACGAACCCCTGGTCGCGAGCGCGAATCTTCATCTCGATCGTATAGCGACGGATCCCCTCGTAGGCGGCGAAGTAGTCGGCGATGAACTTCTGCGCTTCCTCGCGCGGGATCTTCAGCCGATCGGCCAGGCCGAAATCGCTCAGACCGTAGGCGATCCCGTAGTTGATCATCTTGGCGACGCTGCGCTCCTTGGGACCCACCTGGTCGGGTGCCAGGCCCAGCACGCGAGCGGCGGCCGCAAGGTGGATGTCTGAGTGAGCAGCGAAGTCGGCCTTCAGCCCGGCATCGCCGGACACGTGGGCCAGGATGCGGAGCTCCTGCTGCGAGTAGTCCGCGGCGAGCAGCAGCCGGCCGGGCGGAGCCACGAACGCCCGCCGGATACGCCGCCCGAGTGCGGTGCGGATAGGGATGTTCTGCAGGTTGGGGTCCGTGCTCGAGAGCCGCCCCGTCGCCGCCACCGCCTGCTGGTAGGTCGTATGCAGCCGCTCGTCGGCGCCGACCAGCGATGGGAGCGCATCCACATAGGTGCTCTTCATCTTCGAGATCTGCCGATGCTCCAGGATGAGGCCCACCACCTCGTGCTGGGTGCGCAGCTCCTCGAGGACCGATGCATCGGTTGAGTAGCCGGTCCGGGTCCGCTTGGTCGCGGGCAGGCTCAGCTCGTGGAAGAGGATCTGCTCCAGCTGCTTCGGGGAACCGATATTGAAGTCGTGGCCGACCGCGGCGTAGATCCGCGTCTCGAGCTCCGCCAGCTGGGCGCCGAACTCCAGGCTCATCGCCGCCAACGCCCCGCGGTCGATCGTCACGCCAGCCAGCTCCATGCGGACGAGGACGGGCAGGAGGGGCATCTCGACCTCGCGGAAGAGGTTCGCGAGGCCGGCGTCGGCAAGCTCACTGTCGAGGGCCGGTTGCATCAGCAGCGCGGTGAGCGCCTCCCCCGCTGCCCGGCGCGCAGCGACCGTCTCCTCCGCGCCGGTCTCTGCCGAGAGCGCCTTCGGCGGCAGCTCGGCGCCGTAGCGGTTGGCAGCCAGGTCGTCGAGGGTCTGCGCACGGAGCGCGGGGTTGAGCATGTACCCGGCCACCAGCGTGTCGAAGCAGGCGCCTTTCAGCTCGACGCCGAGGCTGGCGAGCATGACCGCGAGCTGCTTCAGATCATGCCCGACGAGCGGCCGATCGTCGCGCGCCAGCCAGCTTTGCAGGCCGTCGACGGTTGCGCTCCACGGTGCGTACCAGGTGGTCCCGTCGGCCCCCGCCAGCGCGATGCCGAGCAGCCGCCGCTCGAGGGGGCGACCAGCGGTCGCCGCCCAACCAAGCCCGACCGACGTCCCCCGCGCCGACAGCCACGCATCGAGCTCCGCGAGCTCCGCCTCGCTGCCCAGCACACGCGGATCCACGTGCTCGATCGCTCCACCCGGGTCGGCGATCGGGTCGGGTCGCGCGCGGGGCTCAGCCTGCTCGCCGCCCCCGTCCTCGCCGGACGCGCCGCCCAGCAGGTCGAGGGCGAGCTGTAGTCCGCCCTTCGTCTCCTGCTCGGGCGCGTCGTAGCCGGTCGGGGCGATGCTCGACGGCGGCAGGCGATCGATCAGGGTCCGGAACTCCAGCTCGCGGAACCGCTGCGCCACCGCGCGACGGTCGTAGCGCCCCGTCCTCGCCTTTTCCAGCTCTAGCGAGACGGGGAGGTCGCTCACAATTCGGCCGATCGCGCGGCTCATGAACGCCGACTCCCGGTGCTCGGCCAGGCGATCGCGAAGCTTGCCCTTCACCCGGTCGAGGCTGGCGTAGATCCCGTCGAGCGAACCAAACTCCTGCAGCAGGCTGATCGCCGTCTTCTCGCCGACGCCCGGCACCCCGGGGATGTTGTCCGAGGTGTCGCCCTTGAGCGCCTTGTAGTCGAGCATCTGATCGGGCCGCAGCCCGTATCGGTCCATCACCTTGGCTTCGTCGTAGATCACGGTCGCGGCGACGCCCATGCGCGTCGTCAGCAGCCGCACGTGGTCGTCGACCAGCTGCAACCCGTCGAGGTCTCCTGAGACCATCATGGTGTCGACGCCGGCGCGAGTCGCCTCCTTGGCGAGGGAGCCGATGACGTCGTCGGCCTCGTAGCCCTCCAGCTCGTGGATCGGCATGCCCATCATGGTCACGAGCTCGCGAACGATCGGAAACTGGGTCCGCAGGTCGTCAGGCATGCTGGGACGTCCCGCCTTGTAGTCGGGATACGCGTCGAAACGGAACTGCGGCTTGCCGAGGTCGAAGCTGACGATGGCGTAGTCCGGTTTCACGTCCTGCATGCCGCGCAGCACGATCTGCAGGAAGCCGAATGCGGCGTTCACCAGCGTCCCGTCGGAGGTGGTCAGCGGTGGCAGCGCGAAGTAGCCGCGATAGACGAGGCTCGGCCCGTCGATCAGCATGAGGAGGGGTCTTCGTTCCGTCATTTCGGCCTTCAGTCTAGACCGATGATGGCCTCCGTCCGGCTTCGCCTGATCGCCCGGCACCGTAGAATCTGGACCGATGACCGGCCGACGCACCCTCGATCCATATGCGGTGCTGGGCGTCTCGCGCGAGGCGACTCCGCTCCAGATCGCGCGTGCTCACAGACGGCTGGCGAAGCGCCACCATCCGGACCTCAACCCCGGCGAAGATGCCGAGTGGATGCGGCGCATCAACGAGGCATGGCAGATCCTATCGGTCCCCGCCCGCCGCGCCGCCTATGACGAGGCGCGAGTCCGCGCTGGAGGCGGCCATTGGAGCGCCTCGCGCCCGATCATCCGGCCCTCAACCCCGTCCACGACGCGAACCTGGGCCACGTGGCGAGCGACTGCCGCTGAGACTCGGGCCGCCCCGCGCACGGTTCGGCAGCCCGGCGAGGTCCCGATCCCCGCGACCCGCCGGCCTGCGCCGATCGTGCCTGAGCCCGTGAGCTTCCGCGACTCCGGTTGGGCGGCAGTGGTGGCGGCTGCGGTGATCCTGCTGCTGCTGGCGACCGCCATCGTCGCCGGCAAGCTGGTCTAAGGTGTGGTTCCCACGGACGTTGTTGACAACCACCGGCAGCGGGGCGAGGCGGCAGGCGGAGGTCGATTTGCCTCGACATAGCACCACTCGGGTTGGCGTTTGAAACGAATGGTTCTCCGGCGCCCGGCGGTTTCGGGATGATTCCGTCCGCCATGACTGGTGGTCGTCCTAACGCCGCATCCGGTCCCGATTCTTGCCCGTTACGACCGGGACTCTACTAAACGAAGCGCGAGCATCGCGCCTGGGTTGAGCGGACCCACACACGCTCAGCAAGCGGTGTGCCGAAGCGTGAAGCGCGGGAAATTCGTGCTTAGCACGACTGGTGGTCGTAAAGGACAGAAACCGGCGGACGGACCGCGCGTACGTGGCGCATGCGCTAGCCGGCGCGCGGCTGGACGATCCAGCGCAGGAGCAGGGTCGCAACGATCAGCGCCAACCCTGCGAAGAGGACCATCGGCCAGAGCGGGCGCGGAGTGGCTGCGGGAGGCGTTTGGAACGCTGCCAACGCGGGTTCCGGGCTGCTGCTCGCGGATGCCGCGGCCTTCGGGCCACTACTCGCGGAGTCCGCCCCCAGACTAGTCCTCGCGGATTCCCCCGGCGCGGCCGCGGCTCCATGTACTGTGTCCGCGGACGCGCTCGGGGCGCTGAAGTCCCGCTCGAGCGGAGCACCAGCGGGGCCAGCCCCGGCGGATCCCATGTTGAAGATGGATCCGACGGTGCCCAGCGACCCAACGATCGCGAGGCCGAAGCCCGCAGCGAGGAGCGGCATGAAGGCGCGACGCGTCCAGCCGGCGAGACGCTCCGCGGCGGACGGCTGTGGCTCGGCAACCTCGGGGAGGAGCCGCAGCGGTCGCGATGGCGCAAGGTCCGGCAGCTCGGCGAGCGCTGCCCGCAGCATCGTCAGCTCGTCGACAATCGAGCCGCAGCGCGCGCAGTCGCGCACGTGCAGGCGCAGCTCAACGTCAGGCTCGCCGCCGGCGAACGCCGCAAGCCGCTCCTCATCGGGGTGGTGGTTCGGCTCCATGGTCATCGGTCAGACGTGCTCACCGCTCGAAGAGTTCCCGATGCGAGCCCAGCAGCTCCCGGAGCCGCAGGCGCCCGCGATGAATGCGGGACTTCACGGTGCCCAGTGCGGAATGGGTCGCATCGGCCACTTCGTTGTAGTCCATCCCGTACACATCGCAGAGCACGACCGCCGTGCGCTGGTCGGCTGGCAAGAGCCGAAGCGCCGCATCGAGGTAGCGGTAGAGCTCACTGCGGCCGGCCTCCACCACCGGGTTGACGGCACCCGCGTCCGGCAGCTCCAGCTCGCCTGCATCAGGGTCGGGCAGGGTCGTGGTCGGACGCCGCTGTGCGCGTCGCAGGATGTCGTAGCTGGCATTCGCGGTGATGCGCAGCATCCATGAGCGGAAGATCCCGCCACGGTAGCGACCGATCGCCTGGTACGCGTGGATCAAGGCGTCCTGGGTAGCATCGGCCGCCTGGTCTCCGTCCCCAAGCAGCCGCCATGCGAGACCGTAGCAGGCGGACTGGTAATGCTCGGCGAGCCGCGCAAACGCGTTCCGGTCGCCGCCGACCGCTCGTGCCACCAGGTCCGCCTCGTCGGGGAGCGGCGCGGTCCGTCCGGAGCTCTGGGCGGGAAGGGGCTCGGGCATCGGCTCCCTATAATGCCTGCTGCGCCGGCCGGAGTGGCGGAATGGGCAGACGCGTCGGTCTCAAACACCGATGAGGGCAACCTCGTGTGGGTTCAACTCCCACCTCCGGCACCACCCCGCCGAAACAGATGCGCCGGCCCTTGCGGGCCGGCGCATGTGCTCAAGGAGCGAGTGAGTCTACCTGGGACCGCGGAGGGTCTCCGGCGGCTCTTCCTTGGGTGCGGAACCGGAGTCATGATCGCTCGCCGCGGCGATCGAGGCCTGGTTGGCCGCTTCGGTGTCGCTCGTCGTGCCGGCCAGTGAGCCGGTGACGCCGGCTTCGCTCATCTGAGCTGCCGCTTGAGCACGAGCCTGGTCGCTCGTGACGCCCCCGGCCAGTGAGCCGGTGACGCCGGCTTCGCTCATCTGAGCTGCCGCTTGCGCACGAGCCTGGTCGGATTCGCTGACCGCAGCGCCCTTGGCACCGTCACTCCGATCGCTCGCTGCGGCGATCGACGACTGCCATGCCGCTTCGGTAGAGTCCGCGCGATCGCTCGCTGCGGC
>JALYTG010000115.1 GCA_030854405.1 Chloroflexota bacterium
GTTGGACTTGGCGTGGGTGTCGGCGTCGGGGCGGCCGCCAGGTATTGGTACGCGGCGAGCACGTCGAGGCGACCGGAGCCATAGACGTCGTCCGGACCGGCCGCGCCGAGGTCCGCGGCTCCCGCGAGAAGTGCGGCCCGCAGGTCGTTGACACTCGCCGCGGGGAAGGCCTGCCGCAGGAGCCCAATAGCGCCTGCCACATGCGGGGCGGCAAGGGACGTGCCCGATGCGGTCCAGTAGCCGCTCCACGGGTCCGCGCTGCGAATGCTGGTGCCCGGAGCGACGAGGTCTGGGAAGGTCGTGCTTCCGCCGCGGCCACAGGTGGTCGGGCCACGGCTGCTCTGAGAGTCGATCTGGTCCGCGCCGTCTACCCAGCCCACCGAGAGCGCCTCCGGGTAGTTGCCAGGGCTGACGCTCGTCGCCTGCCCCGGACCGAAGTTGCCTGCAGCGAAGACGGGGACGATGTCCGCGGCGACGAGCGCCTGCAGATCGGGCTGGAAGCTCAGGTCGCAGCCGGGCGCACCGAACGACCACGAGTTGTTGACGAGGTCGGGGGCGTCATCGGTCAGTGAGTTGCCGTCCGGATCAAGGATCCACTGGAAGCTGGCGTGAATGGCGCTGGATGTCGCCACGCCGGCGTCGTTGAAGATCTTGGCCGCGATCCAGTGGGCATCGGGCGCCATGCCGATCCCCGTGCCGCCCGCCTCGCCACCCACCATGACCCCCATCGTCCATGTCCCGTGCCCGTTGACGTCGGTTGGCGACGCATGCTGGCCGTACGGGTCGAACCAGCTGTTCGCCCCGCCGCGCCACCCGGCAGCAAGGTCGGGGTGGGTTGAGTCCACGCCGGTGTCGAGGCTGGCGACCACCACGCCGCTGCCCCGGATCCCGAGGTCCCACACGGCCGGTGCATTGACCTGGGCGAGGTTCGGCTCCGCGGGAGCGCCACTGCTCAGCGGCGCCGGCCCACTGAGCGCCGAATCGGCCTGGATCGCGGCCACGGCAGGGAGCTGGCGCAGCTCGGCGACGGCGCCTGGGCTGGCACGCATCGCGACGGCATTGATGATCCAGAGCGGCCGGATGGCCTCTATCTGCCGTTGGGTGCGGAGTCTCCCCAGTGTCGCGGCGAGCGGCCGCTGCGTCTCGGAAGCCCGCAGCCGGAGCGCGTCGACGATCGCCCGCCGTTTCGCCCTGGTCGACCCTGCGCGCAGGCTTCGAGGGTCGACCTGGTCGCGAAGCACGACGATGACTGCCATGCGATCCAGTGCGGTTGCGCCCTGCGCGAACGCGGCGACCACAGGATCGACCCGGGCTCCGACGGTCGCCTCAGCCGTCACCGCTGCAGGCATCACGAGCAGGCCGGCGAGCAGCGTCGCGGCAAGCCGTCGGGCTGGACGCGTGCCGAGGGCCGTCACCGACGCACCGCCTGACGGGCGAAGCTGAGGGCACGTCCGCCGGCCCGGCGGACGGGTCGCACCCTGCGGCTGACGAGCAGCCAACCGAACGCGCCCGTGAGCGCCACGCCGATCGCGGCCGCCTGCAGGAATGGGGCAATCGGTTTGCCGCCCACCGTCACCCGCGGAGGAGCGGGCGGGACGGCCGTGACGGCCCAGCTCCCGGCCAGGCGGGCAACCGGAAGGCTGCCGCGTGCGACGCTGATGCTGACGTCCCACTCGCCGGGACTTGGCAGCACTGCATTGGCCTCATATCGGCCGTCGCCAACCGCGCGAGCGATGAGGTTGATCGGCGCGCCGCTCGTGAGGCGAATCTGCAGCCTCACCTCGCCAATCGGTCCCGGAGACGGCCGGCGCGTATCGAAGACGCCCAGGGTGATGAAGTTTGGCCCGGCACGCGCGGGTGCCACCGCGGCCGTGACGACCAAGTCGTCGGCGCGCCCGGTCACCGGCGCCGGCCCGACCTGCGCGACAGCGGGCACAAGCCTTGGCGCGCTCGCCGGCGGGGTCACGCTGAGCAGCGATGCAACACCGACCACCACGACCGCCGCTGCGGCCTCCAGTCGGAGCGTGAGTCGCATGGCGCCCAGGCCAACCAGCCGCAGCACCAGCCGCGGCCCACCGAGGCGGAGCCACCAGCGGCGCACGACGCCGTGCAGCGTCGACGCGTGGCGCAAGCCGAGAAGCGCCCCGGCACCAGCGATTGCGAGCTTCGCCAACAGCAGCTGCCCGTACGGAGTCAGCAGAAGGCCGTCGAGCGACCCGACCAGTCCCCCGGCCAGGAGCAAGCCGCTCGCGACCGCGACGGTCAGTGTCGTGAACGCGAATGGGCCGAACCGACGAAGGAGCCCAATCGCTGCGGCCCGCGGCAAGCCGCGCCGGCCAAGAAGGGGGATGGTCGCGATCACCAGAGCCGCGAGCGTGCCAGCCCACGCGGTGGCAGCGGCCGCGTGGATTGCAGCGACCAGCAGGTCCGGAATCGCGCCGCCGTTTGTCGTTACGGCGTGGCTGCCGGCAGCGCGAACGACGACGATCGCACCCAGGACGACGAAGGCGAGAGCAAGGCGACCGCGCCCTGCGCTCGGGTCGGAACGCCGACCGCTCGTCGCCATCACGAAGGCGAGAACGATGGCCAGCAGCTCGACCAGCATCCAGCGCTGCCCCCAGCTCGTGGCCAGCAGACTCGGTGCGTCGCTCCCGGGCCGTTCATCGAGCCCCACGACGGCTGCCACGAGCAGGCCGATCCCCGTCACCACGGTAATGACGGCGGCGCCCGCCCCGATGCGTGCGAGCCGGCCCGCCACAGCGCGGTGAGTCTGCACGGATGACTGAGGCGCCTCGCTCGGCCTGCCGAGGAGCCAGAGTCCTACCGCGGCGCCGAGGGTCAGTGCGAGCGCCAACGTCTCGAGCCACGCCGCCAAGCCCTGGACAGCATTGACCGAAGGACCAGGGACGGGCCCTGCGGCCACGGCAACCTCGCGGACTCCGAAGACAATCTGGCCCGACAGCGGGTGCAGGTCATCCTCCGAGACCGTCGACCAGGTCAACCGATACACGCCGCGGGGCAGGTCGCCCACCTGCACCACGAGCTGGCGCGTGTCGTCGGGCGCCGCGGCGACGCGCCCGGGGTAGCCCGTCCCGTTCGCCCTCGAGAGCGAAGCCTCAGAGGAATCGGCGATCACCGACTCCGAGAACCAGAGCCGGATCTCGCGAGGCGGCTCGGGCAGCCACGCGCCGTCGGCTGGGTTGCTGAGGATGAGCGTCGTGTGCCCAAGCGTTGTTCCGGCTGCAAAGTGCAGTGCGAGGAGGGCGGCTCCCATGGCGCCCAGCGCCCGTCCGCGGCGGGACGATCGCGCCGCGATGATCGCCGCGCCTGGCGCGATGATCTCGGACCGGTGCATCTGCCGATTCCCCTCCTGCGACGGCCGGCGGATCGATCTGCGGGCACGGGATGGGAAGACGTGTCGGCGCGTCGTGGCGCAATGGTGCGCGGGCGCTTCGTGCTCGGGCCATCGGGTCCTCGCCCGGCATTCGCCTTCGTTTGGACCTGATATCGGCTGGGGGTGTGACCCTAGGTGCAACAAGGAGTCATCCCTGGCGGCAACAGGCCTTACTGCCGGCTTACCAGCGGCATGCCGGTCTCTACCGGTCTTTACCGGCCTAGAATCGGCCCCGATGAGTCCCAAGCCCTTTGCCTCGAGCGCGGACCTCGCCGTCAAGGAGGCGACCCTCGAACGCCTAGCGGAGGGGGTCTACGCCTTCACCGCGCAGGGCGATCCGAATGTCGGCTGCATCATTGGCGACGAGAGCGTGCTGGCCATCGAGGCGCGGGCCACGCCGGTCATGGCGGGCGAATGGATCGCGGTGGTGCGAACGCTGAGCGACCTGCCCTTCGGCGACCTGGTGCTGACCCACTTCCACGCCGTGCGCACGCTGGGTGCGAGCGCCTTCGGGGCGCGGCGGATCATCGCGCACGAGCAGACGTCGGCGCTGATCGAGGAGCGTGGCCTCGCCGACTGGGCCTCCGAGCAGGGCCGCATGCCGCGCCTCTTCAAGGGCGCCGAGACGATTCCGGGCCTGACCCGGCCGACCGAAACATTCAGCGATGCCCTGAGCCTCGACTTGGGGAATCGGCGGGTGGAGCTCCGCTACCTCGGCCGCGGCCATACCACCGGCGACATCGTCGTGTGGCTGCCCGACGAGCGCATCTGCTTCGCCGGCGACCTGGTCGAGGCCCAGGCGGCGCCCTACATGGGCGACGCGCATATCGCCGATTGGCGCGGCGCCACGCTCGACAGCGTGGCGGCCCTGGACGCTCGCCAGCTGGTCGGCGGGCGCGGCCCGGTCGTGCGCGGGCCCGACATCGCGCAGGCGATCGAGGACACACGGGCCTTCCTGTCGACCACGCTCGACGGCACGCGCGCGGTGAGGGCGTCAGGTGGCTCGCTCAAGGAGGCCTTCGAGCAGGTGCACGCGCAGCTCGCCCCGCGCTACGCCGCCTCGGCGATCTTCGAGCACTGCATGCCCTTCAACGTCCAGCGCGCCTGGGACGAGCTCGACGGGATCGATCACCCTCGCATCTGGACCGCCGAGCGCGACCGCGAGGTCTGGGACGCGCTCCAGGCCTGAGGTCGGAGTCGCGGTCATCGGGGCCGGGCCGGTTGGCCTGACGCTCGCGGGGCGCCTGGCTCAGCATGGCGCTGAGGTCGCCCTCTTTGATGCCCAACCCGAGCACGCCAAGCAGGGCTCGCGGGCGATCTGCATGCAGCGCGAGACGCTCGAGATCTGGGCGCGGCTGGGAGTCGGGGAGGCCGTGGCCGCCAGGGGCGTGCAGTGGCAGCTGGCGCGTACCTACTTCCGGGGCCGCGAGCTCTTCCAGACGCACCTGCCCGCGAACCCGGACGACCACTTCCCGCCGTTCGTCAATATCAGCCAGACCGACGTCGAGAAGATGCTTATCGGTCGCCTGGCCGAGCTCGGCGTGGAGCCGCGCTGGTCACATCAGGTCATCGGCCTGAGCCAGGACGCCGAAGGCGTCGAGCTCGCCTTCGCTGATGGCCAACGGGTGCGCGCGGGCTACGTGGTGGGTGCGGACGGCGCCCACTCCGGCGTGCGCCACGCCCTGGGGCTGGAGTTTCGCGGTCACTCCTTCGAGGACCTCTTTCTGATCGCCGACGTGCGCGCCAGGCTGCCCTTCCCCGCAGAGCGGCGCTTCTTCTTCGACCCGCCCTGGAACCCGGGCCGCCAGGTGCTCATCCACCCGCAGCCTGATGACCTGTGGCGCATCGACTGGCAGGTCCCCTCCGGGACCGATACCGGTGCCATGGACGGCCGCATCCGCGCGGTCATCGGCCCCGACGTCGGCTACGAGCTGGTCTGGTTGACCGCCTACCGCTTCAGCCAGCGCCTGGTGGACCGATTCAGGGTGGGGCGCGTCTTCCTGGCCGGCGACGCGGCGCACCTGATGGCTCCCTTTGGCGCCCGCGGCCTGAACTCCGGGGTGGCCGACGCCGAGAATCTCGCCTGGAAGCTCGCCCGGGTGCTGCATCGCGCAGCCGCGGAGTCGCTGCTCGACTCGTACGACGCCGAGCGTCGGCCGGCGGCGGTCGAGAATCTGGCGGTGACCGAGCAGACGATGCGCTTCATGGTGCCGCGCGGCTGGTGGCGCCGGGCCTGGCGCAACCTCGTGCTGCGCGGAAGCGTCCGTTCGCGCTGGTTTCGCCGCCGCGTGAACTCCGGCCGCCTGGCGGAGCCGTCCACTTATCCCGCTGCCCCGGGGCCCGCGGACCGCTCGCTGCCACGCCGTGGCGCCCTCGCGCCCGATGGGCCACTGGGGGAGGGTCGCCTGCGTGATCGCATTGGCCGTAACTTCGTCCTGCTGCTGGTCGGCGTGGACCGACCGTCGGCCGAGGTGGGATGCGAGCTGCTCGTCGCCGGCGAAGAGCTGGCACGGCAGTATGGCGCGCAGCCGCGCGCCTGGCTCATCAGGCCCGACGGCCACATCGCCGACAGCCTGGCGCTGACCACGGACGCCGGGCTCGCCGAGCTTCCAGCTTTTGTCGCGCGAGGCACTGCCTCGCGGGCTCATGCTGAGGAATAGCCTCAGCGTTCGCGCAGGCTGGAAAGGATCGGCAGATGAGCCAGTCCGCGATCGGCGAGCAACAGCGCGACCGCGAGTCCCGCCACCACGCCAGCCAAAAGGCCGCCGAGTGCGGCGAGCGGCACGGCCGGGAGGCTGGCCGGCGGATCGAAGATGCCGGCCAGCACCTGCAGCAGCGTAACACCGACAACCGCGCCGGTCGCCAGACCGGCCAGCATGCCGGTTGCCCCCACCACGCCGGCCTCTCCCGTGATCGCGGCCCGCAACTGTCCGGGCTCCGCGCCGATCGCCTCCAGCGTCGCCAGCTCTCGACGCCGAGCGGCCAGGCCGGCGAGGAGGAAGAGGACGACCCCGAGCGACCCGATGAGCAGGGCAAAGGCGAGGTCCAGCAGGACGAGCTCGCTCAGGTCGACCGATGTGATCGAGTTCGCGAGGCGCGCATTCGTCGAGGTGAGGTCCGCCACCTGCCAGGCCGGCCCCAGCCGCCGCGCAACGGCGGCGGCCGCAGCCCGCAGGTCGCCATCGGCACGCGCCAGCACGAACGAGATGCGGTCGTTCCCGGTCTGGGTCGCCAGGTACGCCTGGTTGGCGATCAGAAAGGCGTCTTTCGGCGCGGTCGGGAACTCGAGCGCAATGCCCGCCATGCGGAAATCGACCTCGTGCAGCACGCCTGATGCGTCCGGTGCCCGGATGCGGATCCGATCGCCAACCACGATGCTGTAATCGGTCGCGGTCTCAGCTGAGACAAAGATGGCGTCCGGCTGCGCCCGCAGCGTGGCGAGCGCCGCCGCGGCAGTGGTCCCTTTGAAGTACGTGTCGCTGAGCGGCGATGTCGCCGCCAGGCCGGTCGGATCGATCGCCAGCATGTCCTGCGCCTCGGAGCCGACGTACACCACGCGGTCGGCGAAGGGAGTTGCGGCCGAGATGCCCCGGCCCTGCGCCGCGGTCACGGCATCCGCACCAATGGGCGCCTGGCTGGTCAGCTTGAGGTCCGCGCCCAGGCTCAGCTCGGCGTCGACCCGCTGCTGCTGGCGGTAGGTGGCATCGAAGATCAGGACGCTCGTCGCGAACGAGACGCTCAGCGCCAGGATCACGATCGCGCGCGCCGCCTCCGCTCGGCGCGAGGCGAGGGTGTGGCCCGCCAGGTCACCGCCGGGCCCCAGGAGCCGCGCCAGCAACGGCCCCAATCCGCGGCCGCGGTGCATCAGGCCACCCGCCAGGCGCAGAAGGAGAAGCGTTCCGCCCGACCAGAAGAGCAGAGGAGCAAGGAACGAGCTGAGGGCCAGGCTGACGGTCGGGTTGCCCTCGGCGTTGAGCAGCGGATGGACGGCGCCACCCAGCAGCAGGTAGACCGCCACGGCAGCGATGATGGCGGCGAGGTCGAGATAGAGCCGCTGCCAGAG
>JALYTG010000116.1 GCA_030854405.1 Chloroflexota bacterium
CGTGTACACGGGTTCGATTCCCGTCGTCGCCTCCATCGCGTGCCGGAGTGGCGGAATGGCAGACGCAGCCGACTTAAAATCGGCCGCCCTGTAAAGGGTCTGGGGGTTCGAATCCCTCCTCCGGCACTCATCCGGCAGTGCTCGCCTAGCGGCGCCCGAAATGGAAGCTCCTGCGCTCCTGCTTCGAGTTGCCTGTCTGCGCCTGTCTGATTCCCAACACGGTCTGGGCCATGCGGCGCAACGCCGCGGCCGCGGGCGAGGCGGGGTGACCGATCACGAGTGGCACACCCTCGTTCACGGCACGGATCATCTCGACGTCGGTGTAGGGAATCTCCGCCGCGGGCCGTGCGCGCAGCAGGTTCTCGATGTCGCGCGTCTTCAGCAGCTCCTTGGGAAAGATGTGGTTCACCACGAAGTGGGTCTGCGCCCGAAGGGCGGCGGTCTCGGCGAGGAAGCTGAGCAGCAGGCTCATGGCGCGCAACGCTGCGATCTCGGGAAAGATGACCAGCACGTGGGTGTCGGCCTGCTCGAGGACCCAGAGGCTGCGCGCGTCGATTCGGCTGCCGAGGTCGAACACCAGCTGGTCGAACGACGGTCGGAAGATCTCGACGATGCGCTGCACCTGGTCGAGCGTGACGCGATGATCCGCCTCCGGGGTGGTCGGGGCGGCGAGAACCGCGACGCCGGAGCTATGGCGGGTCAGGTAGGAGTTCGCGAGCTCGGGGTCGGACAGCGCCGGCTCGTCGGATGCGAGCCCGGCCAGATCGAACCGAGGCACGAGGTTGAGGTGCGTGGCCACCTGGCCGAACTGCAGGTCCAAGTCGATCAGAAGCACGCGCGATCCCGGCTGGGCTGGAGGCGGTGATCCGCGACGGCCAGGGACGGGAGCCGGTGCGCCGCCAGCCAGCAGGACGGCGGCGTTCACCGCCAGCGTGGTCGTCCCGACGCCGCCCTTGGGCGAGAAGAAGGCAAGCAGCTCGCCCGCGGCGGCGCCATTCCCGGCGTCGGGCCGTACGCTGCCGAAGCGCACCAGCAGGGCGAGGACGCGCGACTCCAGCTCGTTGCGAGCAAAGGTCGCCGGGATGACGTCATCGGCACCCGCCTCCAGGAAGGCGATGCGAGCCTCCAGATCACGCGCCGGAGCGACGATCAGGATCGGGGTCGTGCCGTTGCCGCCAGCGGTCCGTAGTCGCTGGATCGCGCCCGAGACCGCCAGGCCCTCAGCCACGATCAGGTCTACCGACCGATCCCTCATCCAGGTGGCCGCGTCTGCCGGCGATACGACGGAACTGATTGGGTAGCCGCCGGCGGCGAGTGTCTCCTCGAGGCGAGCGCGGAGCGGCTCCGCGGCGGCACAGATCAGGATCGGGTTAGGCGGCATCGGTCCCCCGCGTCGGCGGTGCTCATTGGCGGTGGGCGGAGTATAGGTGGCCCGTGCCCTTCGTTGCCAGAGCCGGGTCTGATCGGTATACTCGCGGCTACGCCTCCCCGACGTGGAGGCAGTTTCGTGTTTGAAGGGCTCCTTTCTGCCGTGCCGCCGGCGCCCGTCGGAGATCGGTACCGCAAGCCCATAGAGAGGAGGAGAACGGCCTATGCGCCGCTACGAGCTCATGCTCCTGCTCCGCCCCGACCTGGAGGACGACAAGCTCCAGTCGGCCGTGGAGAAGGTGACCCGGGCGATCGTCAATGCCGGTGGGAGCCTGAGCAAGGTTTCGCCATGGGGCAAGCGTCGCCTCGCATACGAGATCCAGCATCTCCGCGACGCTTCGTACTTCCTGATTCACTTCGACATCGATCCGTCGGAGGTGCGAGGGATCGAGCGGGGTCTGCTCATCAGCGAGGAGATCCTGCGACACCTCGTCATCGTGCTCGAGGATCGCCGCGCGGGCGCCGAGGACGAGGAGCTTGTCCCGGCGGTCGCCGAGCGCCAACCGGAGGCGGGCGACCCTGCGGCGCAAGCACCGTCCGAACCCTCGGAGGGCCAGTCGGTCGACTACGACGGCGAGATCGCGGAGGCGCCTGAAGCCGAAGGGACCGAAACGCCCGGTCCGGCAGAGCCCGCCGAGCAGCCGGTCGCAAAGGCCTGACGCCGGCGCGAGGAGGAGACCATGACGCTCAACAAGATGATGATCATCGGCAATCTGGGGGCCGACCCCGAGCTGCGCTACACGCCGAGCGGGAAGGCAGTGACGAACCTGCGAGTGGCGGTCAACGACCGCAGCCGTGGGGCCGACGGCGAATGGGTCGAAGAGACGATGTGGATCCGCGTCGAGGTCTGGGAACAGGCCGCCGAGCGGCTGGCCGAGCAGCTGCGAAAGGGAAACAAGGTCTACGCGGAGGGCCAGCTCCGCACGCGCGAGTACGAGGCGTCGGATGGCCAGAAGCGGACCAGCCTGGAGCTGCGCTTCGCCCGGGTCGTCAACCTCGAGCGCCGCGCTCGCGACGAGGATGGCGGTGGGTTCGCGGCAGCGGAGGGCAGCGGCCAGCCGGCGGCCCCCGCCGCGGTGCGCCCGCGCGGAGCCGGCGAGAGCGCATCGTCGAAGTCCGAGGAGATGGACGTCGACGACATCCCGTTCTAGCGTGATCTGACAGCTAGGAGTCATCCATGCCCAGTGCACGTTCCCGCCGCGACACGGCGGACTACTACCGCGACCGGCGGCGACGCAAGGTCTGCAACTTCTGCGTCGATAAGGCCGAGTCGATCGACTACAAGGAAGTCAACCGCCTCCGCCGATACCTCTCCGAGCGGGCCAAGATCGAGCCGCGGCGCAAGACCGGCACGTGCGCCCGGCACCAGCGGATGCTGACCGTTGCCCTGAAACGGGCTCGGCATGTTGCGCTGCTGCCCACCGCGCCGCAGCACCTCCGGCCCTGATCCTCGACCTGCTCCTCGCCGCCGGCGGACTGGGAGCGGGCCTCTTCGGGGCGCTGCTGGGCCTTGGCGGCGGGGTGCTGCTGGTGCCGCTCCTCACGCTCGCCTTCGGCTACTCGCTGACCAGCGCCGTTGGGACGAGCCTGGTCTGCGTAATCGCGACGTCGGCCGGGGCGGCCGCCCATAACGTCCGCACCGGACGCGCCGACGCGCGGCTGGGACTCATCCTCGCCGCAGGCAGCGTCGTTGGCGCCTTCACCGGCGGCGTCGTCGCCGCCTACCTGCCCGACAGGCTGCTCGCCGGGCTCTTTGCGCTGCTGATGCTCTACACCGCCTACAGCCTCTCGCGCGGGATCGCCCGGGGAACGGACGACGGAGCCGCCTCCGCGGAACGGGTCGATCCCTCGGCGCCCGATGGTGCGAGCGCGCCGTCCTATCGCGAGCGGCACCGTGGGCTGGCGGTGAGCGCATCGTTCCTGGCGGGCAATGTTTCGAGCCTGCTCGGGGTCGGCGGCGGGGTGATCACCGTGCCGCTCGTCCACCTTGTGATGCGCGCCCCGCTGGACGTGGCTGCAGCGACGAGCAACTTCATGATGGGGATGACGGCGGCCGCGGGCGCGTTCGCATACCTGCTGCGCGGGGATGTCAGCCCGTCGATCGCTGGCTCGGTCGTGGTGGGGGTGGCCGCCGGCTCCTTCATGGGTGCGCGGCTGGCGCCCCGCATCAATGCCCGCTGGCTGAGCGCCGCCTTTCTGATCGTGGTCCTCTATGTGGCGTTCGAGATGGCGATGCGGGCCATCGGTGCGGCGCGGTGAGCGAATCGGGTCCCGATGAGCTCGCGCGCTGGGTGAGCCGTACGCTCGGAGTCGGCACCGCGCTCGCGGTCGGCACCATCGCGCTCGGCGTCCTCGCCGGACTGGTCACCGGAGACGCGTCCGTGCCGCCCGGACGCGGGCTGGGGGCCCAGATCGCTGCCGGCAAACCGGCTAGCATCGTGGCTCTCGGGCTGCTGCTGCTGACGCTCACGCCGATCGCGCAGCTGCTCCCGGCGGTCGCGGCGTTCGTCCGCCAGGGCGAGCGCCGGTACGCGGCGATCTCGGCAATCCTGCTCGGCCTGCTGCTGATCGGGATCGCCGCGGCGGCCATCCTCACGCGGTCTGCCGGAGGCTGATCAGTTGGACATCCTTCTGCTCCTGGGGTCGCTCGCGATCATCCTGGCCGCGGCCGAGCTGTTCACGAACGGCATCGAGTGGTTCGGCCGAAGGCTGAACCTGGCGGAGGGGGCGGTTGGCAGCGTGCTGGCGGCGGTCGCCACCGCCATGCCCGAGACGTTGATCCCGGTGATCGCCATCGCTGGCCCCCTGGTGCTGGGCGGGCCGGTTGAGGCGTCGCGCGCGGTCGGCGTCGGCGCCATCCTGGGAGCCCCGTTCATGCTGGCGACGCTGGCGATGTTCGTGACCGGCGTCGCGATCGTGATCTTCACGCGCCAGCGCCGCAGGTCGACGGGGATGCAGATCAACGTTCGTATCCTCGGCCGCGACGTCCTCTTCTTCGTGTTCGCGTATGCGATGGCGATCGGAACCGCGTTCCTCCCGCCCGCGCTCAGCTGGGGCAAGTGGCTTGTCGCGGGGGTCCTGCTGCTGGTGTATGCCTTCTACGTTCGGGCGCATTTCACGGACACCCCCGACCAGCCCGGCGAGGGTGGCGTGGAGGCTCTCAATCGCCTGCATGCCACGCGGCTGCCGGGCATTCCCGCTCAGACGGTGGAGCTCGATGCGCTCCCCGGCGAGCATCACTTCGGGGTTCCGCATCTGCGGGTGATCGTGCTGCAGCTGGTCGTTGCGCTGGGCCTGATCCTTGTCGGCGCCCAGGTGTTCGTCGGCGCCGTGCGTCACCTCGCCGGGGTGCTGGGCATGGATCCGACCACCATCTCGCTGATCATTGCGCCGATCGCGACCGAGCTCCCCGAGAAGTTCAACAGCGTGATCTGGGTGCGCAGCCGCAAGGACACGCTGGCCATGGGCAACATCACCGGGGCGATGGTCTTCCAGAGCTGCATCCCGACCGTGCTCGGCCTGCTCTTCACGCCCTGGGTCTTCAGCCAGCAGAGCGCCATCCACTTTGCGTCGGCCGGCGTCGCGTTCCTGGCCACGATCTTGATCTTTGGCACGATGCTTCGGCGAGGCAGCCTCTCGGCCTGGGCGCTGCTGATCGGCGGTCCGCTCTACGCGGTCTACGTCTACTTGGCCATCTTCACGCCCCTCGGTTCGACTGCAGCCCCGATCCACTGATCTGGCGCTTGCTTGGGGGCGGGACGAGCTCAGCGAGCCAGATCGGTATACTTCCTGCACCGTGCCATGCGATGCCGCACGGCGATCGTGCGGTCGCACAGGGAGGTTGCCTTTGTTGAAGCAGGAGAGCCCGAGCACGGCTCCGGTCACCGCGGACCGCACGACAACGCTCTGGGCCTTCTTCCGTGGCGAGTTCGTGCCGTTGCATGAGGCAAACATCAACGTCATGACCCACGCCTTCAACTACGGCACTGCCGTCTTCGAAGGGATCCGCGCCTACTGGAACCCCGAACAGGAGCAACTCTACGCGCTTGAGCTGATCCCGCACTACGAGCGGATTCAGGCCTCGGCACGTTTGCTCATGATGGAGATTCGCCAGACGCCGCAGGAGCTGGCAGAGCTTACCCTCGAGCTGCTCCGCCGCGACGGGCTCCGCGAGGACGCCTACGTCCGCCCGATCGTGTACAAGTCGAGCGAGACGATCGGCGTGCGGCTCCACAACCTCGATGCCGACATCACGATCTTCGGCGTGCCGTTCGGCCAGTACATCGACACCGAAGGCGGAATCCGCGCGCAGATCAGCACCTGGCGGCGGACCGATGACAACGCGATCCCGGCTCGCGGCAAGATCACGGGCGCGTACGTGAACGGGGCGCTCGCCAAGAGCGAGGCCCAGATGAACGGCTTCGATGAGGCGATCGTGCTGACCGCCGACGGCCACGTCAGCGAGGGGAGCGCCGAGAACCTGTTCATGGTCCGCGACGGCGTCCTCATCACCCCGCCGGTCACCGATAACATTCTCGAGGGGATTACCCGCCGCCGCCTGATCGCGATGGCGCGCGATGATCTCGCGCTGGAGGTGGTCGAGCGCCCGATCGACCGGACCGAGCTCTACTCCGCGGAGGAGGTCTTCTTGTGCGGCACCGGCGCGCAGGTATCGCCGGTGATCGAGATCGATCGGCGTCCGGTCGGTGGTGGGCGTCCGGGGCCGGTGGCTCGTGGCCTCTCGCAGCGCTACTTCGAAGCCGTTCGCGGCCGGGTCGACGCCTACCGCGACTGGCTGACACCGGTCTACTAGGGAGCGGCAAGGGCGCAGCGGGTCGGTCTCTTCAGGTCCGACCGGCGCGTCGCCGGTCGACATGGCTGACGCGCAGGATCCCAATCGCTATCACTGGCTCGAGCGTCTGCTCGAGATGGTGCCGGGGACGATCTCATGGGCGATCCTGATCGGTCCGATCTGGCTCAGCTTCAGCTATACGTGGCTGGTCGCCTATTTCGTCCTCTCATTCGACTTCTACTGGCTCTGTCGCGCGCTCTGGTTCTCGACCTCGGTGATCGTCGCGTTCCGTCGCATCCGGGATGTGCTCGCAGTCGACTGGTTGGAGCGCTGCGCCTCGCTCGCGGATCGGGCGGCCCGACGACGGGTCCTCGCCCGGCGCCTCGCGCAGCTTGGCAACAGAGCGGCCAGCGGGGCGCTTGGGCTCACGGCATCCTCAGGAATCCACGCACGGCGCGCATCGAGCGCGGAGCGGCGGCGGATCCGGAGAGAGCTCGTTGACCTGGAGGCGGTCGACCGGCTCGATGGGCCGCTGCCCGCCTGGGAGGAGTATGTGCATCTGGCGCTGATCCCCACCTATACCGAGCCGCTCGAGAAGCTGCGCGAGACCGTCCGCGCCCTCGCGGCCACCGCGTGGCCTCGCGAGCGGCGCATCGTGGCGATCATCACTCGCGAGACCGACGAGGCCGGAATCGCGAACGTGGCGGTGCTGCGCGAGGAGTTCGCCGAGCAGTTCGCCGACTTCATTCACATCCTCGACCCCCTTGAGCCGGGGATCGTGATCGGGAAGTCGAGCGCCATGGCCTGGGGCGGTCGCTACCTGTACCGCCTGCTGGTCCGCGAACGTGGGATGGATCCGAGCCGCATCTTGGTTACCGATCTCGACGCCGATTACCGGGTGCACCCGCAGTACTTCGCCTATCTCACCTGGGTGCACCTCACCGATCCGAGGCGCGAGACGCAGCTCTACCAGCCGATCCCGTACTTACACAACAACCTTTGGGAGTCGCCGCTGCCGGCGCGCCTCTTCGCGGCGGTCCTCACCCAGCTGCAAATGTGGCGCAGCGTGCTGCCGGAGAAGCTGCAGAGCTTCGGCAGCTATTCGACCACCCTCAACCTGGTCCACGAGGTGGGGTACTGGGCGACCGATGCGATCCCCGAGGACAGTCGCTT
>JALYTG010000018.1 GCA_030854405.1 Chloroflexota bacterium
GCCGGCATCGGCTCAACGTCGCCACCTCGCGGGCGCGCTGCGTGGCTGTAGTGGTTGCCTCGCCCGCCCTGCTCAGCGTCCGAGCGCGCACACCCGAGCAGATGCGTCTCGCGAACGCCCTCTGCCGGTTCGTGGAGCTTGCGCGGGGGCCGCGAGCTAGTTGAGCTGGCCGTTCCGGCGTGGGCAGAAATGGCCCTCGGGATTCAGCGGCTGGCCACAGAACGGACAGGCGGGCCTGCCCGCCGATACCAACGCCTCTGCGCGGCGCACGAAGTCGCGCGCCTCGGCCGGACCGATGCGCACGCGCAGCAGATCGGGCCCGTCGGGCTCATCGTCGGGAAGCTCGACGTAGTCGCCGTCCTCCCGCTGGGTCTGTGCCTCGATGACGACCGAGTCGTTGTTCGCGTCCCAGGCGAGTGCCATGGCGCCGACCCGGAAGAGGTCGATCACAGGCTGATGGAGGCCTGACGCCGATTCGCCGCTCGTGGCCGCGGGATCGGCGCTGACTGCGTCCAGCAGCTCGTCGAGCCGAGTGGCCAGCGCCGCGACCTGGGTCTTCTCGAGCCCAACGCTGACAACCGCTCCCCCCTTCCGGGCCTGAAGGTGGAAGGCGCGGCTACCGGCCTCGCCGACCGTCCCGACCACGAACTGGTCCGGGTCATCGAAGATGAAGAGTCGCCGTGACATCCGGGCATCGTAGCCGCTTCGAGCGAAGTAGAGTTCGCGGTGCACATGGGCACCATCGCTCGGACGCGGTAGACCGATGCGCAATCGGTGGAGGCGCATCACGGGCCGCCGCATGGCGCGCCCGCCGAGCGGCGGCCCGGCCAGGCCCGGACCGCGGGCACGCATACTCCTCGGCTGGGCCGCGGCCGCCGCTCTGGTTGCGCTGATCGCGTTCGTGGTTGGCCGTCCCAGCAAAGATGCAGGCACCCCGGAGCCCAGCCCGTCTGGTGCGACAACCGTTCCCGTCGTCTTCGGGACGGCGCTCGACGCCGGAAGCGGAGAAGCGACTCAGCCGACCGACCGCTTCGCAGCGGGCGACCTCTTCGCGTATTCGGTGCGCCTGGCCGCTCCGGTCGGGCGGGACGCCGTGCAGGTGGAGGTGCTGCACGTCGACGGCGACACGCTCACCGTGGTGCAGGCCGCCGCCGCCCAGGCGGTCTCGGCCGAGAGCCGGGTGATCGCGTTCTCGGTGCCGGCCGATGCCCTGCTGAAGGCATTCGGCGAGGGCGAGTTCGTGATGCGGATCTATCGAGACCCCGGCCAGGCGCCCGTGGCCGAGGGCCGCTTTCGGCTCATCGGCGCCGGGTAATTGGAAGGGATCGGAAGCGTGCCCGGCCTCCGACCCCTTGGAGCAAGCTGGCGTGCCCGTCAACTCGTCATTGGGACCCTAACCCCACCAGAGTGCACATGTCAATAGTTAATTGACCGCGAGTGCCTCACTGCTCAGTTCGTAGGCGCCACGATGGTCGCCTGCGTCGGCACGTAGACCTGCCCACTCGCGCAGCACGTCGCGCACGCGGCCGGGCGAGCTCCCCTGCCGCGCGAGGGCAGCAGTCGCGGCGAAACGTAGCTCGGCTGCCTCGGTCTGGCCGTCGGCGCGCAGCGCTCGTGCCTCCGTGAGCATTGCGGCCAGCTCCGCCAGCCGGTTCCCGCTCGACCGAGCCAGCTCACGCGAGCGGCCAGCCAGCCTCATGGCCAGCTCCCGATCTCCGGCGGCGAGGGCGACCTGCGCCTCTGTCTCGGTCACGGCCGCGAGCCAGCGCTCGTCCCCGGTGCCCTCGATCTGCGAGTGGGCATCACTGGCCAGCTCCCTCGCGCGGGTCACGTTGCCGGTCGCCAGGTAGGCGAGCGCCAGGTCGTTCTCGATCTGGGCCGACTCGAAGAGCGCTCCAGCGGCGCGGAAGAGGGCCATTGCCTGCATCCCCGTGCGGATGGCCGCTTCGAAGTCGCCCGTCTCTCGATAGCTGATCGCCAGGTTGAAGAGGAAGGTGGCACGCCTTCGATCGTCCAGGTCGTTGGCCATCCCGCGTGCCTCTTCGAGGTACGAGAGCGAACGAGCAGGGTCGCCGTCACGCGATTCGACTGCCGCCAACGCCATGAGGACACGCATCTCGAAATCGGGTTCGACCTTGAGGCCACCGCGGACGTGCTCGATCAGAGCCTGCAGCAGGCTGCGCGCGTCGCTTTCGTTGTCTGACTGATAGAGCCCATACGCCAGCCAGTAGCGCGCGAGCGCGGCATCGGCCTGCTTGCCAAGACCATCAAACAGGCGCGCCGCCTCCGCGGCGGCCGCGATCGTCTCTTTGCCCTGGTCGAGCCGCGCCATCGCTTCGGACATGCCGCGCAGCAGCTCGGCTCGGAACTGGTCATCGACAGCTGCCTCAAGGAGGGATCGATAGCCGTCGGCGGCGGTCTGCCATTCCCCTGCGGCAAGCCGCATGTCGACCTCGAGCCGCGTCCAGGCGGGGCTCGTCTCGTTGAGGAAATGCGATGGCGGCAGCGCAAGGCGCTCGGAGAGGAAGCTCAGCGCCACCATCGAGGGACGTGCGATGCCGGTCTCAAGCGCGCTGATGTAGGCCTTGGTGTAGCGCGCGCCGGCGAGCTGCTGCTGCGTCAAGCCGGCCCGACGCCGCGCCTCGCGGATGCGAACCCCGATTCGGCGGGCCAACTCGGCATCTTGCGGGGTGGCGCGGGCGACGGTTCGGGTGCGAGGCATCCGCGACAGTTTACATGCCAAGGCAAGCCCCACTTGACTCAGGCCTCGACAAAGGTACGGGTTGCCGCGGTGACCGCGGTACGGATGGGTCATTGTTCGCTGGACCTATCGGCGCGAGCGTGCCTCCTGAGCGCGGCCAGCAGTTGAATCGGCCGCCGAATAGGAGCACATCCGATGCGGATCCGATCGATCCTGATCGCCTGTTCGCTGGCGGCGTTGAGCGCGATTGGTCTTGCGACCAGCGTCTTCGGCGTGACCGGCGGCGGCCCCTGGCCACTGCACCTCTAACAGATTGGAGGTCGGGCTCCTACGCCGGGTGGCGGTAGTAGGAGTTCTCTCCCGCCGCGTGATCGGTGACGTCCACCACCGCGGTGATCTCCGGCACCGCCTCGCGCAGCGCAGCCTCGACTCCCGCGCGTAGCGTCACGTCCACTGCGGCGCAGCCCTGGCATCCCCCGCCGAATCGCATGTACGCGGTTCCGTCGCGCACGTCCATGAGGCTCACCATCCCGCCGTGGCCGCCGACGCCCGGATTGATCCGGGTATCGAGGACGGCCTGTACCGCGCGCGCCAGCGGGTCCCGCCACCCCTCGTTCGGATTGTCGACGCGCAGGCCACCGCCGGTGATGTTCGCATCGAGGTCGATTGTGCTGCCGGCCAGCTGATCGGCGCTATCACGATCGACAACGACGGTGAGGCCACCGAGGTCGACCGCCACGTCCGCATCGGTCCGGTCGCGTGGGTCCTCGAGCGCGATCTCGTACTGCATCCGAGGCCCGGCACGGCCCGCCACCTTGACGCGCAGCAGCGCGTCAAGGAAGTCGTTGGAGGAGCGGACGCTGTCGATCTTGGCCCGCGCGTCGGGGGTTACGGTGAGGAGCAGCGAAGTCATCGGCCACCATGGTACCCCAAGCCGTACGATGCCGGGCGGAGGACGTTGGTCAAGCCCGGCTCCTCGCGCCCTACAGTGACGGCAGCTCCTGTTTGAGCTCGAGGGCCGCCGCGAAAAGATCGCCAACGCGCTCGAGCCGCTCCCCGATGGTGTGGATGGTCCACCGGTCGGGCCGCAGCTTCGGATCGTCGAGCTCGTCCCAGGCGATGGGCGCCGAGACTGGGGCGCCAGCCCTGGGTCGGACGCCGTAGGGAGCCACGAGGGTCTTGTTCACGGCGTTCTGCGTGTAGTCGAGGCGGGCCTTCCCCCCGCGTGCGCGCTTGGACCACTCCCAGCTCACCAGCTGCGGCACGGCTTGGCCCACCGCCCGCGAGACCGATTCGACCCAGTCGCGCGTCTGCTCGAAGCTATAGATCGGCTTCACCGGGACCCACACCTGCATGCCGCGCTGGCCGGTAACCTTTGGCAACCCCGTGACGCCGAGGTGCTCGAGGGCGGTCCGGAACAGGCGGGTCAGCGCAACGATCTCCTGCCAGCTCGTTGCCTCGCCGGGATCGACGTCGATGAGCGCGTAGCTGGGCCGGTCCGGGGCATGCGTGGGGCTGGTCCACGGGTGGATCTCGATCGCCGCCTCCTGCGCCAGCCAGCCCAGCGTGGCGACATGGTCGACCACCACGTAGTCCTTGGTCCCCTCGTGGCCGGTATAGCTCCAGCGCGTCACCCACTTCGGCGCGTGACCCGGCACGTCCTTCTGCCAGAAGCCCCTGCTCGATCCGATGCCATCCGGGTAGCGATGCAGGTTCACCGCGCGATCCCTGAGGTACGGGATCAGGATCGGCGCGATCCCCGCGTAGTAGCGGATCAGCTCGCGCTTGGTGATCGCCTCATGCTCTCCCGCCGCCGGAAAGAGGATCTTGTCCAGATTCGTGAGCCGTAGCTCGCGACCGCCGACCTTCCACTCCCCCTCCTTGCCCATCCTGTCGAGCGCGGCCAACTCGTCCGGCGACGCCATCTCGCCGGGGGCCTCCTTCTTCGATCGCTTCGATCCGTCCGAGCCCGTCGATTGCTTGGATGGGGTCGCCGGCTTTTCGGGCGCAGCGACGCTCTGAGTCTTCTCCGACGTCGAAGCGGAAGGCGCCAGCGCGCGACGCGGCCGACGCTTCGCGGCGCGTTCCGCAGTAGCGGTCGCCTGGGCCGTGGCGATCGGCTCTTCGCGATGCACCTGCCGCGGGTCGCGGTCGATCTCGAGGCCCTTGAACGCCGCCTGCCGCAGCAGCCCGTCTCTCGTCCACTCGGCGAACTCGGCGCGGATGACGATGCGCGGCTCGACCCAGCGGGCCTGCGGCAGGCGGGGCACAGAGTCGAGTGGCGACGAGTCGCGCGCGAGTGCGTCCAGCTGACGGCGGAGCTCGGCCCGCATTCGCTCGTTGATGCCACTCCCGACCTGGCCGGCGTGCCGCAGCCGGTCCCCGTCGTAGACCGCAACGATCAGAGAGCCGAGCTGCGCGTGGCTGCCCTTGCCGGGCAGCCAGCCGGCAACGACCAGCTCCTGCTCGCGGCGTAGCTTGATCTTCAACCATGAGCGCGAACGGTGGCCCGACTCGTAGGCCGATGCGCGCAGCTTTGCGACGACGCCTTCCAGCTGCTTCTCGCGGGCGGCGGCGATGAACGCGAGCCCCTCCCCCACCACGTGGCCGGCGTAGCGCACGCCGGGGTGCGGGCGCAGGACGTCCCGGAGCGCGGACTTGCGCTCTTCGAGGGACACGTCGACGAGCAGGTGGCCGTCGTAGTAGAGCAGGTCGAAGACCTGGTAGGCGAGCGGGATTGCCGCTCGTTCTTCCTTCGACGCGCGGTTATGGTCGCTCCCGCGTGGCGTGCCCGGGCCGCGCAACCCGCTCACCTCCTGCAGCAATGAGAAGCTCGGCCGCCCCTGCTCGTCGAGCGCAACCACCTCGCCGTCGACGATCGCCTGGCGCGCCGCGATCCAGTCGGGTGGCCCGGCGAGGTCCGGGAAGTAGGTCGCCGCGTTCTGCCGGTTGCGCGTGTAGAGCCGGACTTTCCCGTCGCTGACCACGGCCTCGACCCGGTACCCGTCCCACTTCACCTCGAAGAGCCAATCCGGATTGTCGAACGGGTCGGCGACCGCCGTGGCGAGCATGGGTGGAATGAAGTCGGGCATCGGTGCTTCGACGCCGCGGGCCGGCTCGCGTCCCTCCGCGACGTCGTCGTTGGTGCGCCCGCTCTTGACGCTGCGCGGTAGCGCATCGATATCCCAGTTCGGATCGGCCGCCTCGTCGCGTTTTTTCATGAGGAGCCATCTTTCGCGATCGCCGTCACGATCGGTGCGGACAATAGTGAATCGCCCGTGCAGCTTCTCTCCATCGAGACGGAACTTCAGCTCGCCCGACGCGATGGCGCGCGCGGGCGAATCGGTCTCTTCAGGCTCGAAGGTGCCCCAGTCCCAGACGATCACGTCGCCGGCTCCGTATTCGCCCTTGGGGATGATCCCCTCGAAGTCAAAGTACTCGACCGGGTGATCCTCGGTGCGCATCGCCAGGCGTCGATCGGCCGGGTTGAGGCTCGGTCCCTTGGGGATCGCCCAGCTCACGAGCACGCCGTCAATCTCCAGCCGGAAGTCATAGTGCAGCGCGGTAGCCCGATGCCGCTGCACCACGAAGCGCCCGCTCCCACTGCCCGCCTTGCGGCCGGCCGGCTCAGGGGTCTTCGTGAAGTTCCGCTTGGACCGATACGTCTCGAGTGGCATGGCGCCCGATGATGCCATGCAGGGCCACGCCGCGATGCCGCTCAGGCCTCCGGCACGGCCAGCAGGTTGAGCGACGCGACGACCCGCGACGCGCCCGCACGCCACAGGTCACCGGCAGAGGCGGCTCCGGTCGTGACTCCGATCGCGGTCATGCCTGCCGCGACCGCGGCGAGCATGTCCCAGGTCGAGTCGCCGACGTACCAACATGAGGTCGGCTCGACGCTGAGCTCGCGCGCAGCGAGCAGGAGCAGGTCGGGAGCCGGCTTGGCGTGCTCGACGTGGCTGCCGTCGACGATGGTGGGCTCGCGCGGCAGGCGCAGGGCAGCCACCGACCGGCCCACCTGCTCCCTGCGGCTCGAGGTGGCTATCGCCCACAAGAAGCCCCGATCATCGAGGCTGATCAGCAGGTCACGTGCACCGGGGAGCGGCTGTGGGTCGCGGTTCAGCTCCTCGTAGATCTCGCCAGCGCGGCGGTCGATCTCCTCCGCGCGCTGGTCATCGATCGGGCTCCCCGCCTCGTCGGCGACGCGGCCTGCGAGATACCGGCCATCCGAGCCGATCAGCGGCGCGACTCGATCCGGGGTGGCCTTCATGCCGACATCTTCGAAAACCCGCACCCACGCGCGGATCCTCGTCTCGACCGTGTCGACGAGGGTGCCGTCGAGGTCGAAGATGAGGGCCGCGGGCATCGGTCTACGATACCGCCCGATGCCTTCCGAGCTGGCTCCGGCGAGCCTCACCACTTGACGACCGATCCGCTCCGCCAGTTCGCTGCGTGGCTCACAGAAGCGGAGGCGGCCGGCGTGCCGCTCGCCAGCGCGTTCGCCCTGGCAACGGCCGATCCGGGCGGCACGCCTTCGGTGCGCATGCTGCTCCTGCGCGGCTTCGACGTCGATGGGTTGCGATTCTTCACGAACCGCGCGAGCCGCAAGGGCCGGGAGCTGGCCGCCAATCCACGGGCCGCGGCCGTTTTCCACTGGGCCCCGCTCGACCGCCAGGTCCGGCTGGCCGGGACCGTCACGTCGCTGTCCGACGAAGAGTCCGCAGCCTACTGGGCGACCCGTCCGCGCGGCAGCCAGCTCGCCGCCTGGGCATCGCAACAGGGCGCGGAGCTCGACAGCAGGGCGACACTCAACGGGCGTGTGGTGGACCTGGCGTCGCGCTACCAAGGCGCGGAGGTGCCGCTGCCGCCCTTCTGGGGCGGTTACCTGCTGGCGCCGGACACCATCGAGTTCTGGGAGAGCCGCCCGGACCGACTCCACGAGCGGGTCGAGTTCCGGCGCTCGGGGTCACGCTGGAAGGCGCGCCTCCTGCAGCCGTAGCGCAGGGCCGCCTATCATCCGTCGAGCAGCAGCGAGGATCCACATGGCGGGCAGGGTCGTGGTCGTGGGCTCGATCA
Source organism: Chloroflexota bacterium (assembly GCA_030854405.1). Next base: position 7,778 of record JALYTG010000018.1, read on the forward strand.
ACGTCGACCTGGTGGTGACTGCCGACCGGCTGCCGCTTCCCGGTGAGACTGTGCTCGGGGGTCGCTTCGCCCAGCATTCCGGAGGCAAAGGCGCAAATCAGGCGGTCGCCGCCGCGCGCGTAGGCGCGCAGGTGTCGATGATCGGGGCGGTCGGCACCGATGCGCATGGCGACAGCGCGCTCGCCGCACTGATCTCCGAAGGGATCGACGTCAGCCGGGTGCGGCGCGTGGCGCAGCCGACCGGGGTCGCGCTCATCGCTGTCGGCCCGCGCGGAGAGAACCAGATCGTGCTCGCGCCAGGGGCAAACAACGAGCTCACCGCCGCCGACATCTCGTTTGGTGAGCTGGGCGACGAGGGGGTGCTGCTGACCGGTCACGAGATCCCGGCCGCAGTCACACTCGCGGCGCTGCGCGCAGCGCGCGCGGCTGGCTGGACCCCGATCCTGGATCCGGCTCCGGCACGCGCGCTGTCGGCTGACGTGCTGCAGCTCGGCCCAATCCTCACCCCCAACGAGCATGAGCTGCTCGTCGCCATTGGCGATGACAATGCCCAGGCCGCGGCTGCCAGCCTCGCCGAACGCAACCGCGGGCCGTTGGTCGTCACCCAGGGGCCCGCCGGCGCGCTGCTGGTGGATGGCGATCGCAGCCAGCGATTCCCCGGCTTTGCCGCGGCGGCGGTTGTCGACACGACGGGAGCAGGCGACGCATTCTCGGGGGTCTTGGCCGCTTGGCTGGCCGAGGGGAGGCCACTCGACGCAGCCATCCATGCCGCGAACGCAGCCGGCGCACTGGCAGTGACTGCTGCGGGGGCGCGCGGCGGAATGCCGCATCGCGACGCCCTGCTGGAGATGATCGGTTCGGCCTGAGCCTGCCAACCACCGCTGGTGCTCAAGGCCGATCCGTGGTATGGTCGCTTGGACGCCCGCTCTTCAGGCGGGGTCGCTAAGCAATCGCGGCACCACGGACTCCTCTCAACGTTCTCGGCGAGAAGGTCGCTGAGGCCGCCCGAGAAGGAGTTTCTTCTTTTGTACACGTACGCCGATAAGACGCTGTCCTGCGTGGACTGCAATCAGCAGTTCTCGTTCACGGCCAGCGATCAGCAGTTCTACGCTGACCGTCAGTTCAGCGAGCCGCGCCGCTGCGCCTCCTGTCGAGCCATCCGCAAGGCGGCTCGCGGCGAGTCGTCCGGCAGCTCGCATAGCGGTGGCTACGGTGCTCCGCGCGAGATGTTCAGCGCCACCTGCTCGAACTGCGGCCGCGAGGCCCTGGTCCCGTTCCGGCCGACGGGCACCAAGCCGGTCTACTGCAGTGACTGCTTCACCCGCAGCTAGGGTTCGGTGCTTCGCCACTCCAGCGCAGCAGGCCCCACCAGCGATCGTGGGGCCTGCTTCCATCTTGAGAGCTCGACGCCTGGGCCGTCTGCAATGGCCGGCCAGGCTGGCATCAGGCGATCGGCGCAGGTCGCGTCGAGCGTTGCGCCGTGCCACCATCCGCCGCCATCGGTGACGCCACGCAGGGTTCCAGGCTTCAACTGACGCTCTCCAGCGCCCGACCGCTCGGCACCTCCCGGGACCCAACAGTCCTATTTGGCACCACGCCGAGTGGGGGTACAACTGGGGCCATGACAGCAATTGCTCCGCCGGATGCCAGACATTCGATGGCCCGACGACCGACACGAATCCTTCCTGGTCCGACCCAGTGCGTTGATCGCCGGTTGATCGCCGAGCCGACACCGGCCAGCGAGCAGCTCGCGGCCGCAGCGCACGCGTACGATCCCCCTGCCTGGGGACCGGAGATGGTCGATAACTGACCTACAGGTCGATGACCGTCAATCCGGGGAGTCGCTCACCAGCGAGATCAGCGATCAGGCGGCGGTGGCAAGAGGTCACATCGGCACAGGCACACATCAAGGCCACGTTGGTGCCGCTCGCCAGCAGCTGGATCAGCACCTCAATCTCCTCGGGGCGCGCGAGGCGCATCCCACCGGTCCGGTATTCGGCGTTGCCCAGGCCGCCGAGCCATCGGTAGGCGTATGGAGCAGTCTCGACCGTGTCGCGAGTTCCGAGGCTGAACGCCCGATTGCGGCTGTAGGGACGCAGGCGGACATCGACCACCACCTCGACGCGCTGCCCGAGGAGTTCGCGTAGGTCGCCTCCGCCGTGCAGGCGGGCGTAACCGAAGGTATAGAGCGTTCCGGTCGCCATGGGCGCAGCGTATCCGGATACAGCCGTCGAGCCACGATTCAGATGAGCAAGACGCACATCCACCGCGAATGGCGCACCTGAAATCGCGAAGGCTCTACCAGGGGTTGCCATGCTCATCACCGTCGTCGAGCGGTCGTGTGGCCCGCAGGCCGAGGAGGACCGCGACGAACAACGCCCCGAGCACCGCCAGCACCAGCAGATCCTGGATCACGTGCATCCTTCTCCCTCTGGGCACGTATCCTGTTGCGCCGGGCACTCGGCTGGACGCCTACCGTACTGCGCCGAGTCAAGCCTTCGGCCCTGCTCGTGGCCCGGAACAGGCGCTGTGCGACACTCGGCTGCGTGCGAGAGGGCCGATTTCGTCGGCCATGAATGAGGTGAGCAATGATCGTCACAACCACGCCCTACCTTCCTGGCCACCGCGTGACGGAGGCCAAGGGCCAAGTCTTCGGCTTGGTCGTGCGCAGTCGCGGCTTTACAGGGAACCTGAGCGCTTCGCTCCGATCCCTGCTGGGCGGTGAGATCCACGAGTACACCGAGCTGCTCGAGGACACCCGGCGCCAGGCCCTCGATCGGATGGTCCAGAATGCGACCCTGATGGGCGCCAATGCGGTGATCAGCATGCGCTTCGACAGCTCCGAGATCGGCAACACGATGTCAGAGATCGTCGCGTACGGCACCGCCGTCGTTGTCACGGCCGATGCTTCTGCTCAACCCTCGCTCGAGTAGGCCGATGCAGTCCGCGGTCCGGATCCTGGTGGCAATCGTTGCATGCATTTTCATCGCGGTTGGGCTGGTGACGATCGCCCTCGGGCAGGCGTTGAGCGGGGCGTGGACGCTCATCCTGGGCCTGATCGGCATTGTGGTCGTCCTATACGAGCGCCGGCGCTATCGCTCAGAGCCCACTGCCGGTGTCGAGGCCCGCATCCATCCGACCGAGGAGGTCTTCGTCGACCCGTCGACGGGCGAGCGCATGCGCGTCCACATCGATCCGGAGAGCGGCGAGCGGCATTACCTCCCCGACTCGCCTGAACCCGATCGCCCGAGCCGTGGCTAGCCGATCAGGCGACGGACCAGAGCATCGAGCTCGTCGATGTGGAAGGGCTTGTGGAACACCTCGACTCAATGACCGAGGCTCGAGCTCCAGTCGGATGTGCGCTCAGTGATGTGCGTGTATAGAAACGATTTCGCAGACCGGACCTAGGGTGATTGGGCCCGAGTCTGGGCTATCGCGGCCTGCTCAGCGGGCGCGGCCTTCGCGCAGCATATCGACCGACTTGGCGATGCGGCGTTGCCGCGTCTCGTCGGACTTTGCTCCTTCGATCGACACGACGTGCCACGACTTGTTGCTGTACGACAGGCCGTCGAACATGCGTCGCGCGTTCGGCTCGGCGTCGAGCGCGGCTGCGAAATCGGCCGGGACGGTCACCTCACGGGGCGCGGTGTCGAGCTCGATGTCGACATCGACCTCGTCGCCGCCGCCGACGCCGGCTCCGGCGCGGTTCTCGGCACTGACCCCGACCATGAACTGGCCGCTCACGACCGCGACGGTGCTCCGGTAGGTGAAGCCCTTGATCGTGATCTTCACCGCGGGTCGCCTGCCGGAGCCGAGCGCCTCGACGACCCCGTCTGGCACGCGGATGCCGGTGGCGGTCTTATCGCCCTGAAGGATGGTGGTGTGGAATCGCATCGGAACGCTCCGTTCGGATCGAGGCTCAGGTCGCCGTGGCCAGATGTTAGTCAGCCGGCAAAGAACGCCGCGAGCACCGGCGCGAGCGCCGCCGGGTCTACGTCGTGTGACTGACCCTCGAGGGTGGCGCGCTGCGCGTCCGGGATCAGCTCGGCGAGGCGATCCGCCGTTTCGCGCATGAAGGGGAAGCTGGCGGCGCCGTCGACGATGATCGTTGGCACCTGCACCGACTCCGCCCGCTCGACCGGCATGCCATAGGTTCCCATGATCGTGGCGTCGTACTCGAGCGTATGCGCGATCTTGATCTGGCCCGCCCACCACGGGGCCTGGCGCGCGCCGGCGACGAATTCGGGGGGCAGGCCCACGACCGTGCCCATGAAGTACTCGGCCGCCTCGTCGCGCTTGCCCGCCGCGACGAGGTCATGGAAGACGCGGGCAGTGTCTGCCAGCTCAGGCCGCGGCTCGATGAAATAGGGTGGCTCCCACAGGGCGAGCTTTGCGACGGGGGCGCCGGCGGCCGCCGCCTCAAGCGCCAGCGCGGCGCCAGACGAGCTGCCGTACAGGTGTGCCGACCCGCCGGCCGCCTCGATCACGGCCGTGATGTCCTCGATCTCGCGCTGCACGGCGTACGGGAGCGTGTCGGCGGAGTCGCCACGGCCGCGGCGGTCGAGGTTGTAGACGGTGAAGTCTCTCGACAGCTCGGCAGCCAGACCGGCGTTCGACATACGGTCGACAGACCCGCCGGGGAGCAGCACTACGGGCGGGCCGTCGCCAAGGCGGTCATAGGCGAGGACGGTGCCGTCGCGAGAGGTCACGGTGTTCATCGGTCAATCCTTTCGGGTGTCTGGGCGCGGCACGCCACGCCGGATTGCTGGCAGGACTCTCTTTCATCGGTCCCATATAGGTGGATCGGACCAGGCGACGATTTCTCGACATAGCTCCCCATGGGTTCAGCCCTTGAACTGCCAGCGCGTCGCGCCGTGTGGCTCAGCCGTGGCCACGCCGAAGGCCGTGATAGGCGTGACCACATACAAGTACCACGGCGGCGGGCCGGCGCTGGGCGCGCTGAAGTCGGCGGTGAAGGCGCCGTCGCTGACAGTCGGCGACCAGCCCTGGGCCGCGTAGCGCTCGGCAAGGCGCTTGAGCGTCGCCTCGTCCGTGACCCGGGCACAGGTTCCTTCGACCACCAGGTCGAGGCCATTGAGCGCAACGGTGATCACACAGCTTGCGTTGTTGGCAAGGTTCCGACTCTTGCGTGTCGCGGGGCCACTCGTGAAGTAGAACTTTCCGTCGACCCACAGCGCGCCGACCGCCGTGGCATGCGGCCGCCCATCGGGGCGCGCGGTGGCCAGCCAGTGCGTCGTCGTCTGGGTGACGGCCCTCTCCAGCTGGTCGCGTGCCCGTGACCACGGGATCGGGTCAAAGCCGTAGATGTCAAGGTTTTTCTCGTCGACCGGTTCCGGGTCGTTCATCCGCTGCCTCCTTCACCCGCCGGCGGGGCGGGATGTTCTGGTTGAGATGGAAGAGGTTCGTCGGGTCGTGTTCGCGACGCGGGCGATGACCGCCGGGCGGCGATCGACGTCACCCACGAAGACGGCGCGGGCCTCGTCATAGCCGGCGTCATCGGCTGCGATCAGCCGCCCCTTGAGGGCTTTGCGGACCCTGGGGATAGGGATGATCGTTGACGATGGCGAGAGCGACAAGGCTGACTCGTTCGGTTGGATTCGAACGATTAGACCGAAGCCCTGCGGCAAACTCATCGGTCCCGTGAGGCGGCGCCGGCCGCTCAGTTTCTGACTGCCGACCGGTCTGTACGTCGAGACCGCGAAAGGATGGCCACGCCACTCCCCAATGGCAACGCGGGAAGCCCAGACCAGCCCGGTCGGCTTCGTCATTGACGGCCCGATCGATCGCGCCGACGTGCCCGGGCTGTGTGATCGTGTCCGCGTCCTGATCGAAGGCGGGGATACCGACCCGTTCGTCTGCGACGTAGGCGGGCTCCTGGACAGTCAACTCGGCACGGTCGCCCTCCTGGCCAGGCTCCAGCTCACCGCTCGCCGGCTGGGGGGCGTATCCGGGTTCGCAACGCCTCAGCGGAGCTGCACGACACGCTCGCCCTGGTAGGTCTGTGCGACGTCGTGGGGGCGTGCTCGCCGCTATGCCGCGAGGCGCGGGGGGAGACCGAACATCGGAAAGAAGCGCGCGGTGTCGAGGAAGAACGTGATCCCCCTGATCCGATCGCCTGAGATCTCCAGGACCTGGAGGGACCACGGCTCGTAGCCGCCGTCGGGCGCGGGCTTGTACTGGCCAAAGGCCCGCGAGCCGTTTGCCATGGTCGGGACCAGGCGAGAGCCGCGGCAGCCGATGCCCGGGCCAAGGCACCATTTGCGGATGTCGAGGTGCGACCGGAGCCACAGGTCGTAGGGCGGCATCGACCACGTGGCGTCATGGCGAAGGAGTGCGGTGAGCGAGCCCATGTCATAGCGTTCGAAGGCGTCTACGTAGCGTGCCAGCAGGGCCCGCTGCGCGTCATCCATCGGCGCCGCCGGTTCGCTCGCGCTGACCTTGCCAGCGGCGAGCGTCGACCGAGCGCGTTGCAGCGCGCTGTTGACCGATGCCACGGTGGTATCGAGCAGCTCCGCGACCTCGGCCGCCTTCCAGCGAAGGACCTCCCGCAGGATGAGCACCGCTCGCTGCCGCGGCGGCAGGTGCTGGAGCGCGGCCACGAACGCCAGACGGACCGATTCCCTCGTGACCGCCAGGTCGGCTGGGTCGCCGCCCACGTCGACGACGCGGGCATCGGGGATCGGCTCGATCCAGGTCGCCTCGGCGAGCGGAGGAGGCAGGGGCCTGTCCGCGGTCGATGCGGACGCCAGGTCCATCGGGCGGGCGCGCCGCTGACTCGCGCCCAGCATGCTGAGGCATACGTTGGTCGCGATGCGATATAGCCACGAGCGGAGGGCGGATCGGCCCTCGAACCGCTCCAAACCGCGCCAGGCGCGGGTAAGAGTCTCCTGGACGGCGTCCTCCGCCTCGAACGCGGATCCGAGCATCCGGTAGCAATAGGCGGTCAGCTCCACCCGATGCCGTTCGAGCTGCGGCGTGAGCTCCTTCGCCCCGATCGCCGATGCCGCCGGCGCGCGATCTACTGTCAACTCAGTCATCCACAGTCGATCCTCTCCCGCTCTTCGCCATGACAGGTGGTCCAGCCACCGATGTCAAGCGCTGCCATAGATCGCTGGCCAGGTCGGGCTGTAGTCGAGCGCCGGGGGGAGGTCTAGCTCTACGCTTCCTCAGGCTTCGCGGGAGGTAACGCAATGAACGATCTGGATGGCCTTCGCCGCGTCGCCCTGGTCGGCGTCGTGCTCGCAGTTGTCATAGGCGTCCCGAGTAGTCTCGCGTTCTTCGCCGCTTATCGGTGGGATCTTGAGGCGGCGCTGTTCGGTGACCCGAGCGCGATCATCGGTGGCGGGCCCACGGCCGCAACGTTCCTGCACTGGGGCGCGATCGGCGACATGCTCTTCTCCTACCTCCTGCTCGTGCCGCTGGTGCTCTACCTCCACGCTCGTCTCCGGCCCAGAAAGCCGTGGCTGGCCGACCTCGGCACCATCGGGGCCCTCGCGTATATCTTCGTCGGCGCCTCCGGCGCGGCCATTCTCGCGGCCGTCGGGCCTGCACTCATCGAAGCGTATGCAACCGCCGCGCCCACCGACCGCGTCGCGATCGCGACCTCATTCGAGCTGCTGCGGAACGTCGTTTTCTTCGGTCTGTGGCAGACCCTCGACACGATCTCGCTCGGAATCTGGATCCTCAGCGTCGGCTGGCTGATCCGGCCTGACCGTAAGGTACTCGGCCTGCTGCTGGTGGCCCTGGCCGTGGGCTGCCTTGCCACCAGTGTGCAGACCATGCTCGGGCTCCACGCGCTCGTCGCCTTGGCCATCGGCCTGGGCGTGCCCCTACTCGCGTCGGGCGGGTGGGTCGTCGCGCATCGCCTCAACCAACGAAAGTAGGGCGCATGAGGCCGCCGATGCCGGGCGCTCGACATCGGGCGGGATGACCGATGGAGACCGATGCGCTTGCCGCACGTATCGTGCGCCGCTTCCAGTGCGTGCTACCTTCTGAGCCAACCGGAGGTTCAGTCCTCGACGACCGCCGGAAGACCCCGCCGTCGCCGAAGATCCGATCAACGAATCGCGGTCTCGAGGGCGTCGCGCAAAGAAGGGGCGGCGATGTCGCGAAATCGTAGTCCAGCGACGGCCCTCGTCGAGCCGAGGTTGCCGCGCTTCACTGGGCCGCTGCGACCGGTCGTCGATGCGGTAGCCCGCCTCAACTTCAGCGTCCACCGGAAGTTGCTCTTTGGATTCCTGATCGGCGCCCTCTTGCTCGTCGGGATGGCCGTCCTGAGCCTTGTGGTCATCGGGCGGATGAGCGAGCGGGTGGCTGAACTCGATCGCCTCCAGGAGAAGGCCAGCCGGGCTCAGCAGATGCTCTACCTGGTCACCGCCCAGAGCCACTACCGAGCCATGGCGCTCCTCACGCATAACGCCACCAAGGACTACAACGCCGACATCGCGGTTGCGAAGGGGAAATTCGCCGACCTGCTCGATGCCATGGAGCAGGGGAACCCTGCCGACCGCGCCTTCTTCCGGGACGTGCGAGCCGCCAATGCTCAGTTCGCGGCTTCGAGCGCCAAGGTGCTGGCGCTGTATCAGGCGGGCGACTATCAGGAAGCGCAGCGCCTCCACGTCGCCGAGGAACATAAGCAGTCTCACGTCCTGGAGGGGCAGCTGAATCCGTTCATCTCATCGGCCCAGCAACAGATGACGCAAGCGCAGTCCGCCTTCGACGGGGACCGTATGCTCCTGACAGGCATCGTCCTCGCCTTCTCGGCGGCGAGCGTGGTCGCCGCCATGACGCTCGGATTCGTCTTGTCGTGGGCGTTCATCCTCCCCGTCCGAAAGATGGGGCGCGCGCTTGCGGGGATCACGGCCGGAGACTTCACACAGCGCGTGAAGGTGCCAAACCGCGATGAGCTCGGGAAGCTGGCTCGAGATCTGAACGGCACAACCGAGCGCCTGGCGAAGCTCTTCGACGATGAGCGTGCGCTGGCCGAGCAGCTCAGCCTCACGAATGCGTCGCTGGCGCGCGCGAGCGAGGCGAAGTCGCGGTTCCTGGCGAGCGTGAGTCACGAGCTGCGGACCCCGATGAATGCCATCCTCGGTTTCACCGATGCGCTGCTGGCGGGTGTTGACGGCCCTCTGAATGAGGAGCAACAGGCCTCGCTCGGATGGGTCCAGCGCGGCGGGCGAGACCTGCTGGGGCTGATCAACGAGATCCTCGACCTGTCGAAGATCGAAGCCGGCAAGCTCACCGTCGACGCCGAACCATTCGACCCGCGCGAGCTCGTGGAGGCGGTTGTGGCCCAGCACCGGTCGCTGGCGGCGCAGAAGGGGATCCGCTTCGCATCGCACGATGTGGGCACTCCCGCCGAGGTAATCCTCGACCGCCAGCGCGTCCGCCAAGTCCTGGTCAACCTCATCGGAAACGCCCTGAAGTTCACCCTGGAGGGCGAGGTCGACGTCGAAACCGGCGGTGCCAGCGAGTCGGAGTTCCATGTCGCCGTGCGCGATACGGGTCCTGGCATCGCACCGGAGCAGCACGAAGCGATCTTCGAGGAATTCCGCCAGGCCGAGGGAGCGTCTCCCGGCATCGGGCTCGGGCTCGCCATCAGCCGGCGTCTTGCACGGGTCATGGGAGGCGAGATCACCCTCGAGAGCGAGCCCGGCCGAGGCAGCGTCTTCCACCTCAGGCTGCCACTCGACTGCCGCAACCTGCCGACCGAGGTCGCCGGGTCGGACGAAGCCCGCGACGGCGAGAGCCTGTTGCTCAGCGTGGATGACGATCCATCGGTGGCGCCACTGCTCCAAAAGATGCTGACGGGTCACGGGTATCGGGTCGTGGCCGCCACAAGCCCGAGCATGGCGGTGACCGAGGCCCGGAGCCTGCGACCGGCCGCCATCCTCCTCGACGTGCTGATGCCCGTCCGCGATGGACACGACATCCTGCGCGAATTGAAGGGCGACCCGGCAACCAGAGAGATCCCGGTCATCGTGGTCTCCGTCGTCGACCCGGCTGACGTGCCGGAGCTCGCGGACGGACATCTCAGCAAGCCTGTCCGTAGAGACCCCCTCCTGCGCGTGCTCGCGGAGCAGGGCGCTGAACCCGCGGTCCACCAGTAGTGGCAACGATCCTCGTGGTCGAAGACACTCCCGCAAACCTCGCGCTCGCGACGAAGCTTCTCAGCGCTGCCGGGCATGAGGTACTGACGACTGAAACCGCGACCGCCGGTATCGCCCTGGCGCGGGATCGGCTTCCCGACCTGGTGCTCATGGATCTGGGACTCCCCGACATGGACGGCTGGCAGGCGCTGCGCGAGATCCGGGCGGACCCTCGCGCCGCTGGGTTGCGCGTCGTTGCGTTCACGGCGGACGCCATGCTCGGCGATCGCGAGCGCGCGCTCGCGGGGGGATTCGATGGCTACATCAGCAAGCCGATCGACTTCGCGACGTTCGCGGAGAGCGTCGAGCGCCACCTGCCGTGAGACGAGAGCGCCCCCTGGTCCTAGCCGTCGATGACGAGCCGGCGAACCTCGCCCTCCTGGGCAAGCTGCTGAAGCACCATGGTTACGACGTCGTGGAGGCTTACGACGGTCAGTCGGCGCTCGATGCAATCGCGGATCACGATCCCGATCTCGTCTGCCTGGACGTCATGATGCCGCGACTCGATGGCATCGAGGTATGCCAGCGGCTGCGAAGCCAACCCGAGCATGCCGGCCTGCCGATCCTGCTACTCACCGCGTTGAATCGTCCCGAGGACAAGGTGCGCGGCCTGGAGGCCGGCGCCAACGACTTCCTGTCGAAGCCATTCGATGAGAGCGAGCTGTCTGCGCGCGTGAGCTCGCTACTCAGGACGA
>JALYTG010000276.1 GCA_030854405.1 Chloroflexota bacterium
CATACGTCTCCCCGGCCCCGATCCGCACCTTCAGCCAGTCCGGTCGGCGACCCCCCGGGCCGGCGTTCTCGGGAAGCGGGTCACCGGGCGCGAGCAGGCCGCCGTCGATGGTCGCGCCACCGGGGTACATGACGTCGGATGGTGCAGCGTGATGGCCGCCGCTCGGGGGTGACACGACCGTCAGCTCTCCAAGCGCGCTGAAGTCGGGCTCGGGCATGCGGCAAAGTCTAGTCGAAGCGCTGGAGAGGGCCGATCCAGGCTTGCCACGCTCGTCGAAGGTACTCCCCAGGTACCTCGTTCTTGGCTCTTTCGGGCCGATCTCCTCCCTTCCGCGCGAGCCGCAGATCAGGGCCGACCTTCTTCCTATCGACTCTGGGAGGTGGGAGGGCCACTCTTTGCGCCCCGCGCATGCGGACGGACAAGGAGGTGCTGGTGATCGACCACGGCCGCGCAGCTGGCCGTCGCCGCCCGATGCTGTTGGCTCTCGTCTACGGCGTCTTCCTCGTGCTGGTCGGGATCACCGCCAGTGCCCTGGTTGCGGTCGCCTCCGTCCACGTGTCGAGCGCGACGCTCGCGGCGGTCGTGTCGCGCGATCGATCTCTCGTCGACCTCTTTGTCAACGACACCGTGCGGGTGTCCGATCTCGCGGCCGCCGGACCCGGCGACGCTCGGGCGGTCGAGCTTGAGGCAAAGCTCGCGGCTTTGACCGCCAAGGATGAGATTCTGCGAGTGGAGCTGCGCCGTCCCGACGGCACGATCGTCGCGAGCGACGCCCCGGGACTCCGCGGTCAGCGCCCGCCCCCCTCCGCCGCGATGCAGCGGGCCCTCGCCGGCAAGCCCTCCGCAAATCTGGTCGAGGCGGGCCAGGTGAGCGACCCGGCGGGCCCATCACTCATCGCGGAGAGCGTGGTGCAGGAGTATCTGCCGCTCGTGGGGAGCGACGGTCAACCGCTCGCGGTGATCGCCATCTGGCGCAACGCGGCGCCGCTCGTCGCAAATATCGATTCCGCCCGCCGCGACATCGTCCTGGTCACGCTGGCGGCCGGAGCGCTGCTGGCCGTGATCCTCTTTCTGATCTTCCGGGCCGCGCAGGCTCGCATCACCGGGCAGCACGCTCAGCTGCTGGAGGCCGAGCGGCGTGATCCCCTCACCGAGATGCTCAACCACGGCACCGTCGTCGCCCTGCTGGCCGAGGCGGTCGAGGCCGCCCGGGCGAGCGATCTGCGAATCGGTGTCGCGCTCCTCGATATCGACAACTTCCGGCTCTTCAACGAGTCGCACGGCCACGAGGCCGCAGACGAGGTGCTGCTGCGGGTGGCGGACCTGGTCGAACGCGAAACCGAGAGAGGGATCGAGGTCGCGCGCTACGGCCCCGACGAGTTCCTCCTGCTGCAGCGAGGGGGTGGCGTCGTCGAGATGGAGGCTGCGGTGGCGCGGCTGCGCGCCGGCCTTGCGGAGGTCAGCGTGCAGTTCGGCGAGTCGGAGCGGCTGCCCGTCTCTGCCAGCGTCGGGATCTGCGCCTACCCCGAGCATGCGGACTCGGTCACCGACCTCCTGACCGCTGCCGCCGTGGCGGTCGCCGAGGCGAAGGCGAGCGGGGGCGACACGGTCCGAATCGCGCGGGTCGGCGAAGAGACCGCCATCACCTCCGGCAGCTTCGACGTGCTGCAGGGGCTGGTCATCGCGGTCGACACCAAAGATCGCTACACCAAGCGCCACTCGGAGGACGTGGCTCGCTACGCCGTCTTCCTCGCCGAGCGCCTAAGCCTCGACGAGGAGGTGCGGCGCACGATTCGCCTGGCGGGGTTGCTGCATGACGTGGGTAAGATCGGCATTCCCGACACCCTGCTGCGCAAGCCGAGCAAGCTGACCGCCGACGAGTTCGACATCTTTAAGCAGCACGTGGCGCTGGGCGACGCGATCGTGCGCGACGTGCCGAACGTCGACGTGGTCAGGGCGGGCATTCGCCATCATCACGAGCGCTGGGACGGGAAGGGCTACCTCGAAGGGCTCGATGGCGAGGAGATTCCCTTCATCGGTCGCATCCTGGCGGTCGCGGACGCGTTCAGCGCCATGACCACCACGCGCCCGTACCGCAAGGCACTCCCCGTCGAAGAGGCGCTCAAGCGGCTTGGCGATGCCGCCGGGTCCCAGCTGCAGGAGGAGCTCGTCACCGCGTTCATCACGGGGATCGAGACCGCTGCTGACGCGCCCCTGCCAGGCGCGCGGGCGATCGGGCTCTGGCAGCCGCAACAGCGGGTCGCCTGACAGTGCGCCGACTCTTCATCGTCCTGGCGGTCGGCGCTCTCGCGACGCTCGCTCCGGTGTCGGCGAGCGCGGCCTCGCTGCTGTGGACCCTGATCGCCAGCCCTTCCACCGCAGTCGCCTACCAGTCGACCACCTTCACCTTCAATGCGACCAACCTCGCCGCTCTGCCGGGCTATGGCTGCCTGCAAGTCGATCTGCCCAGCAGCTTTCTGATCGAGGGCACCGGCACGCCGAGGGCAAGCGACGGCGGCACCTGGGTGGTGAGCGTCATCGGCAATGCAGTTGTGGTGCACAGC
>JALYTG010000019.1 GCA_030854405.1 Chloroflexota bacterium
GGCACCACGATCAGGCCAAGCACGAACGTCGCGGTTCGAAGCACCGCGGTGAGGGTTGGCGCCAAGAGCCCCCGGAACACGTCCCCCAGCGCGGCCTCGCTGCCGGCCAGCGACTGGTCGATGGTGGCGCGCAGGCCAGCGGGAAGCGGAAGCCCGCGGTACCACTCGACGATCGCCCGCTGGGCATCGGTCACTGTCGCCCCGAGCTGCGGGAGATGGTCGATGAACTCGCTGCTCTGGCGGGCGATCGGCGGGACCGCGAACGCCACCGCCAGCCAGACGAATGCGACAACCAGCGCGTACATTGCCAGGATCCCCAGCCAGCGTGGCACGCCCAGCCGCCGAAGGCGCGTGACACCGGGGTCCAGCACGAAAGCCAGCGCCAGGCCGATGAAGAAGGCCGGCAGCGCTCCACGCGCCGACCAGAGGAGCCAGGCCAGCAAGACGATCATGGCCATCGCGAAGATTGCCAGCCGATGTCGATTGAGCGTTGCGAGCAGCTCGGACAGAGTCCCGTCTCCCTCCTCTGATTGGGGCTAATCCTAGCCGGCTGGCTCGCCGATCCGCTCGGGGCTACCATCAGCCGCACGATGACGAATACCAATGGAAAGCCGCCTCGGCAGCGCTGGCAGATCCTCTTTCGGCGCGGCGAGCCCGCGCTCCGAATCCGCCAGGCTGAGCTGCTCGCCGAGTTTGAGCGCGCCTTTCACGAGGTCGGCCTCCCGCTCTCGACGACGAATGCGACTCATCCGCGCGCGCGATTGAAGCTTGCCGCCAGCCTCCCGCTCGGGATCGAGCTGCAGCGGGAGGTGCTCGAGGCCTTCTTCGACGAGCTTGTGCCGATGGAAGGAATCCAGGCAGCAGCCGCGCTCTTTCCCGAGGGGGTCGAGCTGGTGGATGCGCGCGAGGTGTGGCATGGCTTTCCTTCAGCGGCCTCCCAGCTCCGCGCCGCGGAGTACGAGGTCACCGTCCGGGGCGACGATCAGCTTACCGACGAAGGCCTGCGCGGTGCGCTGGTCCGCCTGCTCGGAGCGAGGCGTCTCCCGGCCAAGCGGCGGCGCGGCGAGAGCGAGCGGCGCGCGGACGCGGGCGACCGCGATCTTCGGCCCCTCATCGAGGATATCGAGGCGATCGAGGTCGACGAAGCGGCGCGGTCGGCCCGGCTGCGCATGGTGCTGCGCCTGGACCCGAGCGGCGCGGGCCGGCCCGAGGACGTGGTCAGCGCCATCGACCTGCCACTCAAGGTCGAGCGGGCAGCTCGTACCAGGCTCCTCTTCGTTGACACTCCACCCGTGGCTCGGTAAACTCAAGCTCCCCGCGGGCTGAACCGGCCCGCGTTGTCGTGCGCCCGCTCCGGCGTCTCCCGCACGACAGGATCGCCCACTCACCCTCGGAGAATACCCATGTACGCCGTGATCACCAGCGGCGGAAAGCAATACCGGATCGAGCCGGGCACCAAGCTCAGTGTCGAGCTGCTGCCGGGCGACGCCGGTGGATCGGTCACCTTCGATCGTGTCCTTCTCATCGGCGACGGCGACGAGGTGACGGTTGGTACGCCAACCGTGCCGGGTGCCTCGGTGAGCGCCACGGTGCTGGGCGAAGAGCTCGGCCCGAAGCTGGTCATCTACAAGTTCAAGCAGAAGGTCAAGTACCGCCGGCGCACCGGGCATCGGCAGCACCTCACCTCGGTCCGCATCGATGCGATCAACACCGCGGCTCCCAAGCGCGCGACCGCGCGCCGGGCCACGGCAAAGGCGAGCGAACAGGCCGAGGCACAAGTTGAAACAGCTGCGAACCCGAAGGGTCGGCGAGCGCCGCGGGCCAAGAAGGCGGAAGCTCCGGCGACTACGGAGAAGGTCGAGGAGAAGACGTAAATGGCACACAAGAAGGCCGGCAGCTCATCGCGCAATGGGCGAGACAGCGTCGGCCAGCGGCTGGGCGTCAAGCGCGGCGACGGACAGCATGTCCTCGCCGGCACGATCATCGTGCGACAGCGCGGCAGTACGTTCCATCCCGGCGAAAACGTCGGGATGGGGCGCGACTACACGCTCTTCGCCACAGCCGAGGGCAAGGTCCAATTCAGTCACGAGACCCGCGATCGCAAGCGGGTGAGCGTCCAGACCGGCGACGTTGCCTCAGTCTGACGCAGGAGCACCAGAAATGAAGTCCGAGATTCATCCGAAGTACCATCAGGCCGAGGTGCACTGCGTTTGCGGCAACACCTTCACGGTTGGGTCGACCGTCGAGTCGATCCGGGTCGAGGTCTGTGCCAAATGCCATCCCTTCTACACCGGGACGCAGAACATCGTGGATACCGCCGGCCAGGTCGAGCGATTCCAGAAGCGCATGGAGCGCGCGCAGCGCTGACGTGGCGGATGCGGCTGGCGCCGCATCTCCTCTTCCTCATTCCCGAGCTGCTTATCGCGGCCGGGCCTTTCGTCATCCAGGCGGCGGGGCGCGGCCGCTTCCGGATGGCTGAGTTCTTCTACGGCGGCCAGGCCCTGATCGAGGGAGTCATGATGCGCGGCCGCACGACCGTCGCGATGAGCGTTCGACCCCGCGACGGAGCCATCCGGACCTACTCCGAGCCGCTTCCCGCAGCCCTCTCCAATGGCCGCTGGATCCGAGTCCCCTTCGTCCGCGGCATCTTCGTCCTGTACGAGACCCTGGTGATCGGTACACGGATGCTGATGCGCTCGGCGGCGCTGGCCGCCGAGGGCGAGGACGTCCAGCTGGGTAAAGGAGCGATCGCGCTGACGCTGGTCCTCTCGCTCGGCTTCGCGGTGTCACTGTTCTTCCTGCTCCCCCTCTTCCTGTCGACCTTCGCCGATCACGCGACCCGGAGTGACCTGCTCTCGAACGCGATCGAAGGGCTGATCCGGCTGGCGATCTTTGTCGGCTATCTCGCGCTGATCGGGATGGCCGCCGACATCAGGCGCGTCTTCGCGTATCACGGCGCGGAGCACAAGGCGATCAGCGCTCACGAGGCACGCGAGCCGCTCACCCCCGAGGCAGTCGACCGCTTCAGCACCGCGCACACCCGCTGCGGAACGACCTTCATCCTGATCGTCGTCGTGATCAGCATCTTCTTTTTCAGCCTTGTGCCTCGCGCCGGGGTGCCACTCCCGCTCCTCTTCGCCAGCCGGATCGTGCTCATCCCGCTCATCGCCGCGGTCGCTTACGAGCTGGTCCGGTTCGGTGCGCGCCACTACGGCAATAAACTGGTGCGCGCGATCTACGCGCCCGGCCTCTGGCTCCAGTCATTGACCACGCGACCTCCGGATCGGTCGATGCTGCAGGTGAGCATTGCCTCGCTCGAGTCGTGCATCGCGTCTGACGAGGTGGCGGCCGGGCAGCCGATGGTGGCATCGGGCCCATGATCGACCGCCTCAGCGAGATGGAGGCACGCTACGAAGAGCTGAGCCGCCTGATGTCGAGCCCTGAGGTGGCCAACAACCCGGCCGACCTGCAGCGGTACGGCAGAGAGCTCTCGCGGCTCGAGCCGATGGTCTCCGCCCTGCATCGATGGCGCGAGCTGACCGCGGAGCTGGCGGCCACGAGCCAGATGACGCACGACGCCGACGAGGAAGTGCGTGTCATGGTTCGTGACGAGCTCGAGCGCCTGCAGGGGGAGTCGGATGCGCTCGAGGCCGAGCTGCGGCGGATGCTCGTCCCGCGCGACCCCAATGACGAGCGCGACGTGATCCTCGAGGTGCGCGCCGGCGCGGGGGGCGACGAGGCGGCCATCTTTGCGGCTGACCTGTTCCGCATGTATTTCCGCTACGCCGGCCGGCGCGGCTGGAAGATCGAGCTGCTCAGCAGCTCGGAGAGCGGCGCGGACGGCTTCAAGGAGGTGATTGCCGAGGTGAACGGCGAGGGCGCCTACTCGAGGCTGAAATGGGAGAGCGGCGTGCACCGCGTTCAACGCGTCCCGGTCACCGAGACTGCGGGACGCATCCACACCTCGACCGCGACCGTCAGCGTCCTGCCCGAGGCCGACGAGGTCGAGCTCGAGATCCCGGACAAGGACCTGCGCATCGACGTTTATCGATCCTCGGGCCCCGGCGGCCAGAGCGTCAACACCACCGATTCCGCGGTCCGTGTCACACACCTGCCGACCGGGCTGATGGTGGCCATCCAGGACGAGAAGAGCCAGCACAAGAACCGCGCCAAGGCGATGTCGGTGCTGCGAGCTCGGCTGCTCGAGCTCGAGCAGCAGCGCCAGGCGGACGAGCGCGGCGACGTCCGCCGTTCTCAGCTGGGCACGGGAGAGCGATCGGAGAAGATCCGCACCTACAACTACCCCGACGATCGCGTGACCGACCATCGCATCGGCCTCACTGTGCACAACCTGCCCGGCCTGCTCGAGGGCGACCTCGACCGACTGGTCGACCCGCTGGCCGAAGCGGACCAGGCCGAGCGCCTCGCGCAGGTGGGCGGCGATGGCACAGCTTGAGACCGATGCGGGTGCGCCGACCGCCGCCCGTCTCCTGATTGCCGCCGCGGAGCGCCTGCGGCCCAGTGGATCCCCGTCGCCGCGGCTCGACGCCGAGCTCCTGATCAGCCACGCCTTCTCGCGTGACCGAGCCTGGCTCCACGCCCACCCCGACGCAGAGCTTTCATCCGAGGCTGCGACCGCCCTCAAGAGCTGGCTGCGCCGTCGCGAGGCCGGTGAGCCAATCGCGTACATCCGTGGCTTCAAGGAGTGGTTCTCGTTGCGGGTGCGGGTCGACGAACGCGCCCTTATCCCGCGCCCGGAGACCGAGCTGCTGGCCGAGTCCGCAATCGCCGAGATCGCCTCGCGGCTGACGCGTGACGGCGCACCGATCCTCGCCTGGGAGGTGGCGACCGGCAGCGGCGCGGTGGCACTGGCGCTTGCGCTGCGATTCAGCAGCGCCCTCGCCCTCAGCCGTTTGCGGCTGGTCGCGTCGGACCTCTCGCCCGACGCCCTTGAGCTCGCGGCCGAGAACCTCGCCGCCCACGGAGTCGGAGAGCTGACGACGCTCGTCTGTGCCGATCTCATCTCGGGCGCAGGCACGGCTCCGGCCCTCCCCGATCTGGTCGTCGCGAACCTGCCGTACGTGCCCGCCGCCGAGGTCGACGCCGCGGTGGGCAGCCTGCGCTACGAGCCTCGGGTCGCGCTCGACGGCGGCCCCGACGGGCTCGACCTTGTCCGTGCGCTGCTCGCCCAGCTCCCTGAGCGCCTCGCCGCGCATGGGGTCGCGCTCCTCGAAATCGGCTCGGGGCACGCGTCGGCGGTGCGCCGGTTCATCGACGGCCTGCCGATGCGCGCCGCGGTCACCACTCTTCCCGACCTGGCTGGCGTCGACCGCGTCGTACGCATTGCTCGCCTCTGAGCCGGCTGGCTGAGGCGATTCGACGCTCGGACGCTACTCTGTCAGACGTGGCTATCTTGCTGGCGCCCGACGTCGGGGGGATTGCCGAAGCCGCAGACCTGTTGCGTGGGGGCGGCCTCGTCGCTTTCCCGACCGACACCGTTTACGGGATTGGTTGCCGAGTCGGCGACGAGACGGCGCTGGCGCGCCTCTTCGAGGCCAAGCGTCGCCCAGCGGAGAAGGCGGTCCCGATCCTGGTCGCATCCCTGGAGGAGGCGGCCAAACTGGGTTTCGATACCGATCGAGCGCGCGACGTTGCGGATCGGTTCTGGCCGGGCGGACTGACGCTGGTCCTGGGAGATGCGGCTCGCAACCAGGCGTTCAGAGCCCCGGACCATCCGATTGCGTTGGCGCTCATCGGCGCCGCCGGGCCCCTCGCAACGTCGAGTGCCAATCGCAGTGGGGAGCCCGAGACCTATGAAGCGAGCGACGTGCTAATCGCCTTCGCCGACACTGATCTCCTCGACGGGGTGCTCGATGGGCGGCGGGTACCGGGCGGCGTGGCCTCATCGGTCCTGGACCTCACGGTCGACCCACCACGCCTGCTGCGCGAGGGCCCGATCTCTCGCGCGGAGCTCGAAGGGACGATCGGCACACTAGACTGACCGCGAAATGCGCGTCGCGATCGGCTCAGACCACGCGGGCTTGGCCCTCAAAGGAGAGCTCTGCAGCCTCCTCGATGAGCTGCGGGTCGAGTATCGCGACTTCGGTACCTTCAGCGACGTGACGGTCGACTACCCGGATTTCATCGCGCCGGTCGCTCGCGCCGTCGCCCGGGGCGACTTCGAGCTCGGGATCGTGCTGGGCGGAAGCGGCACCGGCGAGGCGATCGTCGCAAACAAGGTGCGCGGCATCAGATGCGTCGAATCGACTGATCCGGTGACCGCGCGCCTTGGCCGCGAGCACAACGACGCGAATGTGCTGGCGATGGGATCGCGGATCGTCGGTATCGAAGTCGCTCGAGCGTGCGTGCGCGAATTCCTGGTCGGCCAGTTCCAGGGTGGGCGGCACGTACAGCGCATCG
This sequence comes from Chloroflexota bacterium, assembly GCA_030854405.1. Next base: position 6,421 of record JALYTG010000019.1, read on the forward strand.
AGAAGATCGCGCGGATCGAGGCCGAAGAGTCCGGCCGCTGACGGCCTTCGATGTGGCCGGCGGTCTACACTCCGAAACGAGCAGATGAGGGAGAGCATGGACCCCTGGGCGCCGCTCGAGGATGAGGATCCGGAGATCTATCAAGCCGTCACTGACGAGGCGGAACGTACCCGGTCGCACCTCGAGCTGATCGCGTCGGAGAGCTATCCGAGCCTGGCCGTGCTGCAGGCGACCGGCTCGATCATGACCGCCAAGTACGCCGAGGGTTACCCCGGCCGTCGCTACTACGGCGGCTGCGAAGTGGTCGATGTGGCGGAGAATCTCGCCCGCGACAGGGCCAAGGAGCTCTTCGGCGCCGAGCACGCGAATGTGCAGCCGCACGCGGGCGCGCAGGCCAACATGGCCGTCTACCACGCGCTCCTGCAGCGCGGCGATACGGTGATGGGCCTCAGCCTCGACCAGGGCGGCCACCTCACCCACGGCAGCCCGGTCAACTTCAGCGGGCAGTACTACAACTTCGTCGCGTACCACGTCGACCGCCAGACGCACCTGATCGACATGGACGAGGTGCGGACGCTGGCGCGCGAGCATCGGCCGAAGATGATCGTCACCGGCGCCACCGCGTACCCCCGCCTGTGGGACTTCGCCGCGTTCCGCGAGATCGCCGACGAGGTTGGCGCCTACCTGATGACCGATATGGCCCATTTCGCGGGCCTGGTCGCCGGGGGCGTGCATCCATCGCCGATCCCCCACTCCGACGTGGTGACCACCACCACCCACAAGACCCTGCGCGGCCCCCGCGGGGCGATGATCCTCTCGCGTGGAGAACACGCGAAGGCGATCGACAAGGCGGTCTTCCCCGGCATCCAGGGCGGGCCGCTGATGCATGTGATCGCCGCGAAGGCGGTCGCCTTCCGCCAGGCGATGTCGGGCCGGTTCCGGGAGGAGATGGCCCAGACCGTGACCAACGCGCAGACGCTCGCGGCGGGCCTCGGCGAGCGGGGCGCATCGATCATCTCTGGCGGGACCGATAACCACCTGATGCTGGTCGACGTGACCCCCTTCAGCGTGACCGGCAAGGAGGCCGATGCCGCCCTGGGCGAGGTGCACATCACCGTGAACAAGAACACGATCCCGTACGATCCACAGCCGCCCATGATCGGCAGCGGGATCCGCATCGGCACACCGGCGGTCACCTCGCGCGGGATGACGAAGGCGGAGATGCGCGAGATCGCGGCGCTCATCGTTGACGGCATCGCCGCACGAGGAGATGCCGACGCACAGGCGAGCATTCGCGAGCGCGTGGCCGCCATCGCCGACCGCTTCCCGGTCCCTGGCCTGCCGGAGACGCGAGCTCGCGCAGCCGTCTGAGCCACTCCTCGCACTTGGCCGAATCGGGCGGGCTCGGCTATACTCCCCGCGGCCGACCGCTGTGAGTCGAACCTCAATGACCCAACTGACGCCCATGGGACTCGTCAAGATCCTGGGCCAGGTGACCGGAATCATGGTGATCCCCATCGTGGGCGGCGCGGTAGCCGGCCTCGTCATTGACAGGATGTTGGGTACCACCCCGCTTCTCGTGGTGAGCGGGCTGGTGGTCGGGACTCTGATCTCAGCCTCCGGCATCTGGCTCTTGATCCGTTCGGGTGTGCGCAAGGGTTACGGCGACGGTCCGGGCGATGGGGCCTGAGGGCGGCGGGCAGAAAGGCGACGACCCTGGGAAGCCCGCCGAGGGATCCCAAGCGGCCAACTGGGGAATGGCCTTCGATCTGGGGCTGAGATTGGGAATATCTGTGGTGCTGGGTGTGGGCGGCGGCTTGCTGCTCGACAGCTGGCTGCACACCAGCCCGATTCTCACGCTGATCGGCGTGGTGCTCGGAATTGGAGCGGCGATGTACACGATCTGGGATGTCGCGCGCGAAGGCATGAGGAGATAGATGCCGGCGCAGGGAAGCGGGGGCCTGATCCATGTCGCGATCAAGGCTGAGACGCTCTTCACGATCGGGCCGTTCGAGTTCACGAACAGTATGGTGGGCGCGCTGCTCGCCTCCGCTCTGCTGCTCGCGGCCACCTGGTTCTTCATCCGGCGTTCGGCGGTGATCCCAACCCGGCTCCAGAGCCTGATCGAGTTGCCGGTGGAATGGATGGCCGGCATCACGGCCGGCTCTACGAGCCGCTGGCGCGGCTACGTGGGATTGGTCATCGGGCTCTTCCTGATGATCCTCGTTGCCAACTGGCTGGGTCTCCTCCCCGGTGTGGGCACCATCGGCCTGGCGCGCGAGACCAAGCACGGCTCCGAGCTCGTCCCATTCGTCCATCCGGCGTCGGCCGACCTGAACTTCACCCTCGGTCTGGCGATCGTCGCGTTCGTCGCCTTCGTTTGGTGGGGCGTCCGGATCAATGGACCGGTTGGCTATCTGAAGGAGCTCATCGGCGAGCCGCGCTACATGGCGCCACTCATGTTCCCGATCCACCTGATCAGCGAGCTGAGCCGCCTCATCAGTCTGTCGATGCGACTCTTCGGCAACGTGTTTGCCGGCGAGGTGCTGCTTGCGACCATGCTGGCCTTGACCACGGCCACGATCTTCGTCCTGCCGCTCGCTTTCTTCGTCCCCGCCGTCTTCCTGGGGCTGGAGCTCCTCTTTGGGTTCGTGCAGGCGATGGTCTTTGCCCTGCTCGCCATGGCGTACATCACACTCGCCATCGCCGAGCACCACGCCGAAGCGGACCATGACGAAGTGAGCGACAACCACCCGGCGGCCGGCGAGCCGGACCTCAGTTCCGCCAGCGCCCACGGATAGGGCACCAACGATGCCTGCACGCTGCAGGTTCCGAACAGGAGGAGAGAGACAAGTGAATTCCAATCTCGCTGCTGGTCTGGCCATGATCGGCGCCATCGGTCCGGGGATCGGCCTGGGCATCGGCTTCAGCAAGGCCATGGAGGCGCTGGGCCGCAACCCGGAGGCGTCGGGCACGATCTTCGTTCCCTATATCCTCGGGCTCGCGCTGACCGAGGCGATCGGCATCTACTGCTTCGTCGTCTCCCTGATCCTCATCTTCGCGGGCTAGGCGGCGGACGTGAGATTCTTCGATGCTTTTGGCGTCGACTTCGTCAAGCTGGCCTTCCAGATCATCAACTTCCTGCTGCTCCTCTACCTGCTGAACCGCTTCCTCTTCAAGCGAGTCCTCGGCCTCCTCGATGAGCGGCGGTCGAAGATCGAGCAGGGGCTCGAGGATGCGGAATCGGCGGCTCGCGACCGGGAGCTGGCTCGCGCCGAGCGCGAGGCTGCCGTTGCGGAAGCGCGCAAGGAGGCGCAGGCCATGATCGCGCGATCGAACAAGATGGCCGAGGACGCTCGCAACGAGATCCTGGCCGAGGCGCGCGCCCAGGCGGAGAAGCTTACCGAGAAGGCACGTCACGAGATCGTGGCCGAGAAGGAGAAGGCGATGGCCGAGATCCGCTCGCAGGTCGCCGACCTGGCGCTGGAAGCGGCGGCCAAGCTGGTTGGCAGCCAGATGGACGGCCCTACTCAGCGCCGGCTGGTCGAAAGCTTCCTGGCAGAGGTCAAGCCATCGACCAAGGGCGGGAGCTGACCGATGGCACGACGAGAGACGGCTGCACGTCGCTACGCGGAGGCAGCGTTCGAGCTCGGCCGCGCGGACGGCACGCTCGACGCGTGGGCCGACGACCTCTCCAGGCTTAGCGAGGCGCTCGCGAACCCGCAGATCGAGGCGATTGTCAAGCACCCCGCCATCGCGTTCGCGCGGAAGGAGGGCGTGCTCCAGGAGGTGGTCGGCGGCGGCGTTTCGAAGGAGGCACTTAGCCTGGTCCTGCTCATGATCCGGCGCGGGCGACCGAAGCAGGTTGCTGCTATGGTCGAGCGCTTCAACGAGCTGCTGCGCAGGGAACGCGGCATCGTACGGGCCGAGGTGCGCACCGCGCTGCCGCTCGACGTTTCGGAACGAACAGCAATCTCCGAACGCCTGCGAGCCCTGACCGGCGAGAAGGTCGAAATCAGCGAGATCGTCGACGGGTCGCTCGTCGGTGGCATCGCGGTTCGTATCGGCGACCGACTTTATGACGCGAGCGTGCGCAGCCGGCTCGAGCGGCTTCGTGCGCGGCTGACCGCCTGACGAGAACTGAGGAACCAATGGCGATTCGATCCGACGAGATCACGTCGATCATCAAGAGCGAGATCAAGGGCTTCGACGAAGGCGCCGATATATCCGGCGTCGGGACCATCGTCGAGGTGGGCGACGGGATCGCGCAGATCTACGGCCTCTCCGGCGCCCTCGCGTCCGAGCTGCTCGAGTTTCCCCACGGTGTGATGGGGATGGCGTTCAACCTGGAGGAGGAGACGGTCGGCGCCCTCATCCTGGGGGACTACACCGAGCTCAAGGAGGGCGATCCGGTCAAGACGACCGGGCGCGTGGTCGAGGTGCCGGTCGGCGATGCATTGATCGGCCGGGTGGTCAACCCGCTCGGCCAGCCGGTCGACGGCAAGGGAGCCATCGAGACTACGACGACCCGACCGGTGGAGCGAATCGCCCCGGGAGTGATCGTGCGCCAGCCGGTAGACACCCCGGTGCAGACCGGGATCAAGGCGATCGACTCGATGATCCCGATCGGCCGTGGCCAGCGCGAGCTGATCATCGGTGACCGGCAGACCGGCAAGACCGCCATCGCGGTCGACACGATCATCAACCAGAAGGGAGAGGATCTGATCTGCATCTACGTCGCCATCGGCCAGAAAATGTCGACGGTCGCGCAGGTGGTCGCGCAGCTCGAAGAGCGGGGCGCCATGGAGCACACGATCGTGGTCGTGGCGTCCGCATCGGACCCGGCCCCCATCCAGTTCCTGTCCCCTTACTCCGGCGTGGCCATGGGGGAGGAGTTCATGGATGGCGGGCGCGACGCGCTGTGCATCTACGACGACCTCTCCAAGCACGCATGGGCCTACCGCCAGGTGTCGCTGCTGATGCGCCGCCCACCCGGCCGCGAGGCATATCCCGGCGATATCTTCTATGCCCACAGCCGCCTGCTCGAGCGCGCCGCGCGTCTCTCCAAGAAGAGCGGCGGTGGATCGCTGACGGCGCTCCCGATCATCGAGACGCAGGCGGGCGACGTGTCGGCCTACATCCCGACCAACGTGATCAGCATCACTGACGGCCAGATCTTCCTGCAGACCGACCTGTTCAACCAGGGCCAGCGGCCTGCGGTGAACGCCGGGATCAGCGTCAGCCGGGTGGGCGGGAACGCACAGATCAAGGCGATGCGGCAGGTCGCCGGCCGGCTGCGCCTCGACCTTGCGCAGTACCGAGAGCTGGCCGCCTTCGCCCAGTTCGCATCTGACCTCGACAAGGCGACGCGCGATCAGCTGACCCGCGGCGAGAAGACCTCAGAGATCCTCAAGCAGCCGCAGTTCGAGCCGCTCTCCGTCGAGCGCCAGGTGGCGATCATCTGGACCGTCACCAACGGCCATCTGGACGACGTCGAGACGGCCAGGATTCGCGAGTTCGAGACCGGCCTGTACCGATTCCTAGACTCCACCTACCCCGATCTTCTTCCGGCGATCGCCAAGGAGCGGGCGCTCTCCGACAAGCTGTCCGAGCAGCTCAAGAAGGCGGTAACCGACTATCGGCGCCAGGGTGGCTTCGGCAAGGCAGACGAGCCCGAGGATCGCAGCGAGGCGAAGTCAGACGAGCCCGAGGATGGCAGCGAGAAGGCGAAGTCAGACGAGCCCGAGGCCGAAGATGCCGGCGAGAAGGCGAAGGCAGACGAGCCCGAGGCCGAAGATGCCGGCGAGAAGGCGAAGGCAGACGAGCCCGAGGCCGAAGATGCCGGCCAGAAGGCGAAGTCAGACGGCGAAGACAAGCAGGAGCAGCCCGCCGAAGCAGCGGCTCCGAGCGAGCCGGCATCGACCGAGGCCATCGCGTCTAATGCTGCCCCGGCCGAAGCCGCGCCGGTCGAGAAGCCGAAGCCGTCAGCGCGCAAGCCCGCGGCGAAGAGAGCCCCCGCGGCCGCAGCACGTAAGGCGGCAACGAAGCCGAAGGCCAGGAAGCGGGCCGGCGCCTAGATGGCGACTCTCAAGGAGATCCGGGGGCGGATCGGCTCGGTGCGCAACATCGCCCAGATCACCCGCGCGATGGAGATGGTGGCCGCCTCGCGCATGAAGCGCGCCCAGGAGGCAATCCTGGCCGCCCGCCCCTACTCCGACGAGCTGCGCGACGCGCTCAGCCGGGTCGCGGCAGCGGTGACCGAGGAGGTCCACCCGCTCCTCGCCCGGCGCCCGGTTCGGCGGGTCGGACTGATCGTGGTCACCACCGACCGGGGACTTGCGGGTTCGATCAACTCGAATGCGATCCGCGCCACGCTGCGCCACCTGAACGAGCGGTCGCGTTCCGACGACGCCGCCTCGGTCGAGATCGAGGCGATCACGGTTGGCCGCAAGGGGCGTGACGCGCTGCGCCGCGTCGGCGTTCCGATCGCCGCCCACTTCTCGCAGCTCGGCGACCGGCCAGCGTTCGGGGACGTGACGCCGCTGGCGCGCCTGGTGGTCGACGACTTCATCGAGGGCAAGTACGACGAGATCGCCATCGAGTACAGCTCGTTCATCTCGACGCTCACCCAGCGGCCGGTGATCAAGACGATCCTGCCGGTCGAGCAGCCCGAGCTGGAGGAGCATGGGGCCACTAGCAACGACGAGTACCTGTTCGAGCCCTCGCCGGAGGCCGTCATCCGGCGTCTGCTGCCGCATTACGTGGCGATCGACATCTATCGGGCCGTGCTTGAGAACAACGCCAGCGAGCAGTCGGCGCGCATGATCGCCATGCGCAACTCGACCGACAATGCCAATGAGCTGATCGACGACCTGACCCTGGTTTACAACAAGACGCGGCAGGCCAACATCACTCGCGAAATGAGCGAGATCGCCTCCGGCGCCGAAGCCCTGGCGGGCTGACGCGAGCGAGGACCGCAACAAGGAGATGAGCTAAACCTATGGCCACCGGAAAGGTGATCCAGATCACGGGGCCCGTCATCGACGTGGAGTTCCCGCCGGGCGAGCTGCCAGACATCTACAACGCGCTCGAGATCCAGCGTCCGGCCGCGTCGCGCAAGTCGGCCAAGCCAGTCGGCTCCAAGGGCGGCACGAAGCGTGGCGACGGGGACGATCGGACGCTGGTGGTCGAGGTCCAACAGCACCTTGGCAACAACTGGGTGCGTGCGGTTGCGATGTCGACCACCGACGGCCTGGCGCGCGGCCTCGACGCGGTCGACACCGGGGCGGCGATCACGGTGCCGGTCGGCGAGCCCACGCTCGGGCGCGTCTTTGATGTGCTGGGCCACCCGATCGACGGCAAGGGGAAGGTCAAGTCGACCGCGACCCTGCCGATCCATCGCCGGGCGCCAGGCTTCGAGGAGATGGAGACCGAGGCTCAGGTCTTCGAGACCGGAATCAAGGTGATCGACCTGATCGCGCCCTTCAAGCGCGGCGGCAAGGTGGGTGTCTTCGGCGGCGCCGGCGTGGGGAAGACGGTCATCATCCAGGAGCTGATCCGCAACATCGCTGCCGAGCACGGTGGCTACTCGGTCTTCGCCGGCGTCGGTGAGCGGAGCCGCGAGGGGAACGACCTGATCGGAGAGATGACCGAATCGGGCGTCATCGAGAAGACGGTCATGGTCTTCGGGCAGATGAACGAGCCGCCGGGCGCGCGGCAGCGCGTTGGACTCACCGCTCTCACCATGGCGGAATACTTTCGCGACGAGGAGGGGCGCGACGTGCTCCTCTTCATCGACAACATCTTTCGCTTCACTCAGGCCGGCTCCGAGGTATCCGCGCTCCTGGGCCGTATGCCATCGGCGGTCGGCTACCAGCCGACCTTGGCCACCGAGATGGGCGATCTGCAGGAGCGGATCACTTCCACGCGCAAGGGTTCCATCACCAGCCTGCAGGCGATCTTCGTGCCGGCCGACGACTATACCGATCCGGCCCCCGCCACCACCTTCGGTCACCTCGATTCGACGGTCCGCCTCGAGCGCTCGATCGTCGAGCTCGGCATCTATCCGGCGGTCGACCCGCTCAACTCGACCTCCACGGTGCTCGACCCGCGGATTGTGGGTGACGAGCACTTCGAGGTCGCTCGCGAGGTGCAGCGCACGCTGCAGCGCTACAAGGACCTGCAGGACATCATCGCCATCCTGGGAATGGACGAGCTCTCCGAAGAGGACAAGGTGACCGTCTCCCGCGCTCGTCGGCTCCAGCGCTACATGAGCCAGCCGATGTTCGTCGCCGCGCAGTTCACCGGCCGCGACGGAAAGTACGTCGAACGCAAGGACACGGTGCGCGGCTTCAAGGAGATTCTGGAGGGGAAGCACGACCAGCTCCCCGAGCAGGCGTTCTACATGGTCGGCTCGATCGAGGAAGCGGTCGAGCAAGCTGAGACGATGAAGTGAGACCGTTGCGGGCGGTGGCCGTCCGTGATCTCGCCTCGGCCAGCCGGCGCCACGGCTTTCGCCGAGCTCCCGCACGGCCCGGCAGCCTCCACTGGCGCTTCAGTTCTCGGACAGACTCAACGACGGAGGACCAGTAGTGCCACTGCAGCTGGAGATCGTCAGTCCGGAGCGGCTTGCCTACACCGATGAGGTGGATATGGTGATCGTGCCCGGGATCGACGGCCAACTCGGCATCCTGCCGCACCACACCCGGCTCATCAGCGCACTTGGCGTCGGCGAGCTGCGGATCAAGAAGGGCGGCACCGAGCAGAGCATGCTGATCAGCGGCGGCTTCGTCGAGGTGCGGCCCGACAAGGTGATCGTGCTGGCGGACCTCGCCGAGCATTCGGACGAGATCGATGAGGCGCGCGCCATCGAAGCACGGCGCCGGGCCGAGGCCGAGCTCGAGCAGGTGCAGGCGCCGGCCGATATCGCACGCGTGCGCGCCGCGCTGCAGACGGCGCTCATGCGCGAGCGCATCGCGACCCGACGGCGTAGCCGCGGCTGAGCCTTCATCCGCCACGCAGGCGTCTGGTCGGTCGGGTAGCATCGCTCGATGGATGAAAAAGAGATGACCCCCGCCGAGGCGGAGGCGGCCCACCTGCGCGGTCCGGAGAGCACGGTCGATCATTCATTCCGGCGCATGCAGGACCTTCGCAAGGTGAGCCGCGACTACCCGTTCATCTGCCCCGTCGATTTCAAGCCGCACAAGGGCTCACCCCTGGGCGAGGATCCAAACAACGATCCCACTTTCGTGGAGCGGCACGACCCGAACGACGGCGCGCACTACACCGGCTGATGCAGAGCTGCAGCCACTGCGGCACGCGCGCGCCTCAGCTGCCGGTGCGGATCGAGGTGGTGCGCGAGAGCGGGCCGATCGGTCTGGCATCGGCCGGCGGGGTGAGCAGCAACTTCACGCGGGGCTTCAGCTTCTGCTCGGCCGATCACCTCTACCAGTGGGCTCGCGAGGGTCGCTACATGATCTGCAACCGTCAGCCCACGGCATTCGAGGCGGGTATGCAGCCCTACCTGCCGTCGCGGCACATGGGTGGCCGGGTCGGGCTGTGCGACGGGCACCACAAAGGCGCGCACGAGTGGAAGGAAGCCTGGCCGAGCTGAGGAGGTAACCGATGGCGACCGGCATCCAGGTGGTCTTCGACTGCGCCGATCCGGATCGGCTGGCCCGCTTCTGGGCGTCCGCCCTGCACTACAAGGTGCAGGACCCGCCCGATGGGTTCGCCAGCTGGGAAGCCTGGCTGGCCGATGCCGGCGTCCCGGAGAGCGAATGGAACTCAGCAAGCGCCATCATCGACCCAGATGGCGCCGGGCCGCGCCTCTACTTCCAGCGCGTGCCCGAGGGCAAGGTCGTCAAGAACCGGGTCCACCTCGACCTCAACGTCAGCACGAAGCGCGAGGTCGGCCCGGACGAGGGGCGGCGCCGGGTGGACGCCGAGTCCAAACGGCTCCGCGGCGAGGGCGCCACAGTCATGCGTCCTGGCGGCGAGGAGCGCGGCGAGTACTGGATCGTGATGCAGGACCCGGAGGGGAACGAATTCTGCGTCCAGTGAAGGCTGCCCGCTAGACTGCATCGGTCCATGCAGAAGTTCGTCGTGACAGGGGGCATGCCGCTTCGCGGAGAGGTCGCGATCGCCGGCGCCAAGAATGCTGTCCTGAAGCTGATGGCGGCGGCGGTGCTGACCGACGAGCCGTGCCTGCTGACCAATGTGCCGCGCATCAGCGATGTGGCGATCATGCGCGAGACGATGGGCGACATCGGCTTCTCGGTCGAAGCGGTGGCGGGGGCCGGCCTGCGAATCGCCGCTCGCGAGGCCCAGTGGCTCTTCGTGCCGCTCGAGGCGGCCATGAAGATGCGTGCCTCATTCATCCTGCTCGGCCCGCTCCTTGCCAGGTTTGGCCAGGTGATCATCAGCAATCCCGGGGGCGATCGGATCGGTCGGCGGCCGGTCAACCTGCACGTCGCGGCCATGGAGGCGATGGGCGCCCGGATCGAGTACAAGAACGGGTACTACTTCGCGTCGGCGCCGGGTGGTCTGCGCGGTGCGCGCATCGCCTTTCCGTACGTCACGGTGATGGGGACCGAGAACGCGCTGCTGGCCGCATCGCTCGCCTACGGCACCACCGTCATCGAGAACGCCGCGCGGGAGCCCGAGGTCGACGACCTGATCTCGATGCTATGCGCAATGGGGGCGCAGATCACGCGGACTGCGCCGCATCGCCTGGAGATCGATGGCGTCGAGCGGCTGAGCGGCGTCGAGCACCGCGTGATCGGTGATCGGCTGGAGGCGGGCACCTTTGCCATCGCCGCCGCGATCACCGGCGGCGACGTCCTCATCCGCGGCGTCGAGCCCGAGCACCTGGCCGCCTTCCTCGATGTGATCGGCCGAATGGGTGTCCCGTTCACGCACGAGGACGGTGGTCTGCGCGTTCGCGGGACCGATGCGCTGCGCGCCGTTGATGTCGAGACACAGCCGTATCCCGGTCTCGCGACTGACCTCCAGGCGCCGCTCGCCGTCCTCATGACCCAGGCCTCCGGGGAGAGCCGCATCCACGAGACGATCTACGAGGACCGCCTCGAGTACACCCGTGAGCTGTGCCGAATGGGTGCCGCCATTGAGGTCCTCGACGAACGCCATGCGCGGATCACCGGGCCCACCCCGCTCCAGGCGCGCGAGCTGCAGATCGCCGATCTGCGCGCCGGGGCGACGCTGATCCTGGCCGCCCTCGCGGCCGAGGAGACGAGCATCATCTCGGGGGTCGAGCATGTCGACCGCGGCTACGAGCGGATCGAGTCGAAGCTCGTGGCTTTGGGAGCCCAGATCCACCGCGTCGACGCGTAGGGCGCATCGGCGCTCAGGGCAGGCGGGGCACCAGTAGGTTGTCCGCGCCAGCTCACATTGCGCATGCCGGGTCGCGCCTGTGCCTTCGCGGCGATAATGGTGCGACCCATGAGCACGGCACGAAGAACCGTGGCCGTTCGGAAGATCGTGTCCCCCTCGGGCATCTCGAGATCCTAGCGGGCCGGGCGGCATCGGTATACTGCGGGCGCCCCAAAAGCCACGCACGAGAGCACCGCACAGCCACGCATGAAGATCGGTATCGACCTCGGCACCGCTAACATCCTCGTCTATGTTAAGGGGCGGGGCGTGGTGCTCAACGAGCCGAGCGTGGTCGCCATCAGCGAGGACGACAATCGGCTCCTGGCAGTGGGGGAAGAGGCGCGCGAGATGATCGGCCGGACGCCGGGCAACGTGCGAGCCATCCGGCCGATGCGCGACGGGGTCATCGCCGACTACCTCATTACCGAGGCGATGCTGCGCTACGTCATCAACAAGGTGGCACGCGTCCGGATATTCAAGCCCGACGTGATGATCAGCGTCCCGTCGGGAGTCACCAGCGTCGAGAAGCGCGCCGTGCGGGATGCCGCCCTCAAGGCCGGCGCGCGAGACGCCTACCTGATCGACGAGCCGCTGGCCGCGGCGATCGGCGCCAATGTGCCGATCGGCGGCCCATCGGGCAACCTGATCGTCGACATCGGCGGCGGGACCACCGAGATCGCCGTCATCGCGCTCGGCGGGATCGTGGTCAGCCAGTCGGTGCGCGTGGCCGGCAACCGCTTCGACGAGGCGATCACCAGCTATATCCGG
>JALYTG010000117.1 GCA_030854405.1 Chloroflexota bacterium
CTCCCCGTACAAATTCTTCGCACCGCACCTCGGCATGCTGTACGGGCGGCGGGAGCATCTCGAGCGCCTGCGTGCCTACCGCGTGCGACCCGCGGGCGACGCGCTGCCGGGCAAGTTCGAGACCGGGACCCAGAGCCACGAGTCCCTGGCCGGGCTGCTGGGCAGCCTCGAGTATCTCGCCTCCCTCGGCCGCGCATACGGCGCCGCGCCGCGCGATGCATCCCGTCGAGAGGCGTTGGGCGCTGCGATGCGTGCGATTCGCCGCTACGAGCGAGGCCTGATAGGCCCTCTCATCGCCGGCCTGCAGGGCGTCCCGGGTCTCCGTATCCGCGGAATTGACGATCCGGCCCGCTTCGACGAGCGCGTACCGACGGTGGCGTTCACGATCGAAGGGCAGCATCCGCGCCGCATCGCCGAGCACCTCGCCAACCGAGCGATCAGCACCTGGGACGGCGACTACTACGCCTGGGAGCTGATCCGTTCGCTCGGCCTGGCGGCGTCCGGGGGGATGCTCCGCGTGGGATTGGTGCACTACAACAGGTCCGACGAGATCGATGCCCTGGTCGCGGCGCTGCATGAGCTCTCGTGACCGCGCGCGTCGCGCCGGGCGGGCTCGCTTATAGGCTGCGGAGGGGTTAGGCTTGCGTCCCGAGATGGACGGTTACACGGTCGACGAGGCGGCTGAGGTCCTCGGGATTCCGGGGAAGCGCGTCTGGGAGCTGATCCACACTGGCGTGCTCGCGGCGTCCTCTGAGGGCCGGTCCGGCATGCGCGTCTTTCTGCAGCCGCGGACCATGACCGAGATGGAGAGCACCGGCAGCGGCGCACCGCGTGCGTCGGACGCAACCCCGTTCCGCGAGCTCCTCACCGAATTCCGCAACCTGACCGAGCGCTACGGGCAGGCTCTGCTGGCTCTCGGCGAGGCGCGCGGCGAGGTGGCGTCGCTGCGCGGTCGGGTCGATCTCCTCGAGGCTCGTATTGACGTGCGCCATGCCCCAGCGCGAATCGCGCCCGTCGGGTCGTGGCCGAGCGCTCCCTCATTCGACGACGAGCAAGAGGCGGGCCTCGACGAGATCTCGGGCCTCGCCCCTCCGGCCGCCGAGCAGATGGTCGAGCACGAGACAACGGAATCCGCCGGCGCCTTTGGCCCAGAGGTCTCCGTCGCCGCTCCACCTCCGCCCGAGAAGACCGGCCGCCGCTCGCGGCGTCGCGGCAAAACGCGCTCCGGCCACACAACGCTGGCGGATATCCCGGCCGCGCTTGCTCGCGCCGAAGATCCGAATGCCGCCGAGCTGCGGGCCGCCGCGGAAGCCGAGGCGGCGGCCGAGCGCGACCGAGCGGACACCATTCCGGTCGAGATCGCAGCCGAGGCTGCCGTGCCTGACGAGATCGCACTAGCGGCGGTCGGCGAGCCCGCTGAGGCGTCGCTCGAGGCGATCGCGGCTCCGTCGAAAGCCGAGCCGATCGCAGACGAGGAGCCAGTCTCCGACGATCGTGCGGCGGTGCTGCGGGAGGAGTGGTCCGAGCCCAAACAGGTTGCGCCTGAGGCGATCGCAATCCCGCCGCAGGCCGAGCAGCTCGCCGATGAGGAGGGACGCCCCTCCGACGATCGCGCGGTGATGCCGGAGGAGGAGCCGTCGGAGCCCGAAGCGCCTCTCTTCGACGAAGCGTCGCCCTACACGACCGCATTCGAGGAGCCGGACTGGATCATCGAGGAGGATCTCTGGCGGTCGGTCGTTGATGCTGGGACTCCCCAGCCTGGGGCGGACGGAGACGGGGAGCCGGCGCGGGCTGGCACGTCGGCAGCGGATCTCACGCCGAGCGCGTCCGAGGATGAACCATTCTCGGTCGCCGAGGACGAAGGTCCCGCGACCGAATCGTCCGCGCTGGCAGACGTCGCGGAGCCTGAGGTCGCGGACCCAACGTGGGCCTCCGCGCCGGCGCCGGAGGCGGCTGCGGAGCCCTCGACGGCTGAGTCTGAGGAGGAGCCGGAGCCATCCACCACGGCCGAGCAGCTGGAGGCGGAGCCGGAGCCGGAGGCGACGGTCGAGCAGCTGGAGCCCGAGCCCGAGCCGTCAACCACGGCCGAGGCTGAGGCGGTGGCCGAGACGCCGACCGCAGAGCCAGAGGCCGAGCCGGAGCCATCGGCCCCTGCGGAGGCGGACGGGAGGCCCGAATCGCGAGCTGTCGAGGCCATCAGCGCCGAAGTTGCCCCTTCGATCGGCGAGCCGGAGCCCGAGGCGGCACTGCTTGACGAAGCGGAGCCTGTCGAAGAGGCCCCGGAGCCAATTGGGGACCTCGATTCGTTCATGGCCGCCGCCGGCTTTGGATCGCAGCCGAGCATGGAGCCCGACTATGCTGCCGAGCTCGAGCATTCGACCGCCGGCTGGCACTCGGTAATCGCCCCGCCCGATGTTCAGAGCGACGTGCAGGATCCCGCGGCATTGGTCGAGCCGGAGGAGCCCCCCGCGCAGACCGAGGAGTCCCCCGCTCAGACCAAGGAAAGCGCCACGGCAGAACCCGAAGGCTCGTCATCGCCTCCCGCTGAACCGGGTGATTCGGCGGCCGAGAACTGGGATGCCAGTGAGATGGAGGCGATTCGCGCGCTGCTGGCGCGCGCCAACGCGATCGACCGCGAGCAGCTCGAAGTCGAGGCGTCGAGCCATCCCCTCGAGCCGGACCAGGAGGAATCGGTCCGAGAGATCGTTGCCTCGGGTGCAGTCACCGACGTCGACGGCGCTGTCGCAGAGCCGGCCGCTGAAACGCCCCAGCTCCAGGACGAAGAGCTGACGGCCGATCTCGCGAGTCCTGAGACGGCGGCTCCCGAGGAGCCACCGTTCTCCCTTTCGCCGCGCCTCGAGCTGCCGGGCAGCGACGATCTCGACGAGGCAATGGCCGCGCTCGACGCGATCGGTGCGGAGGAGAAGTCGGAGGATCAGGCATCCAACTCGGCGGCGACGAGCAGGGCAGCACCCCGCTGGCCAGAGGCGGAACGCCGGGCCTTGTCGGGCGCCTCCCCGGCGCCGCTGACCGCCCAGGTGCCGCCCATCGAGCCCGACCAGCCATCCGAGCCGACGCCGACATCCGGCCGTCCCGGAGAGGAGGTGCTCGCGCACCTCGACTTCGGTCCGCTGGCACTGAACCCTCCGACGCCCATGAGGGGCCGTTCAGAATCGGCCTCTCCGTCCTCCCCTCATGCCGACGATGATGAAGATGATGAATATGTAGACAACGATGAAGAGTGGCTCGAGCCACAGGACAGCGCGGCCAGTCGCGCGTTCCGCAGGTTGCGACGCATCTTTCCCGGCTGAGCGGCGGCTCCCGTCACCCCGGCGCGACTGCAGTAGCGCAGGCGGCGGGGCAGCAGAGTGACTAAAGGAGAAGGCGGGCTCGTGCCCGCCTTTCTCCAGTTGGCGCCCCATCGGGGTAGGTTTTAGCAGCTTCCCTCGCTGCTGCAGCTCTTAGGGCCTGTAGCCGAATTTCGCCGGCCGGGATGGCCGGCGGAGAGGGCACGGCTGGGCGGGAGCAGGGCATGGATGCGCGCCCGTGCTTGGGCTGCGCAAGCAGTCGGTCGGGCGGGCGAGAAGAGCGTCCCATTCGCGACGCGCGTCGCGGGTGATCGACGGCATCGGCGCCGCGGGCAGCGGGTTAGGTAGGCTTGAGTGCAGGCAGCTAGCGCAGCTAGGTCTTGGTAGACAACTCAACTGCTGCCGTTTGCTTCAGCTCGCAGCCTCCTTGACCAGCTCGGCGATCCGCCTCTCGCCGGCCGCCGTCAGGCTCGTCAGGGCGTAGGCGACCGGCCACATCTCCTCCTCGTCGAGCCTCGCGTCGGGCTGGAAGCCAAGGGTTGAGTAGCGCACCTTGAACTTCGACTTCGCCTGGAAGAAGCAGATCACCTTGCCGTCCTTGGCGTAGGCCGGCATCCCGTAAAACGTCCGAGGCACGAGGCCCGGCGCGGCCGCGAGGACGAGCTCGTGGATACGCGCCGCGATCGCCCGATCGTCTTCGGCCATCTCGGCGATCTTGGCCTGCACGTCGGCCTCGCCCTCGGCGCGCTGCTCCTCCGGGCTGCGTTTCGCCGCCTTCTTTCGCTCCCGGATGGTCTCCTGCATCGCGGCGCGCTCTTCGTCGCTCAAGACGTTACCGGACGTCCTGGCCGAACTGCTTCGCTTTGTGGATGGCTTCGTGTCGGTCATGTCCGTTCGTCCTTTCACTCGACGCCTCGCCGCAACGGCGCGCTGATGGTGCTCGCCGTCTGCGGTGGATCGACTCAGACCTTACCGATTCGGCCCGCGATCCGCTTCTCCGATCCTGCTCGATCGCCCCGCGACGATGCGGGGATCGTGGCGACCGCCCCATCGCGGTGCCCCTGCTCCGACGCGACCGCCGCCGGTGGCTGTCAGTGATCGAGTCGCGCGACCTCGGCTTCCAATCAGCCCCCTGCCTGCGGGAGAAGACCGAGAAGGCGAGGGTGTTGCCGATGATCGCATCCATCGCGAAGACAGGCCGAACCCGTGGGCCATGGGCAGGCACCACTCAGGTCGGCGGGCGCGGTCCGACCGCCATTACTTCATCTCCACTTGCTGCCGCACTCAGGTCGGCTCGACCCGCAGGCGCGCCAACAGGTAGCCCATGGCCGCCACCTCAAGCCAAGCCTTGGCCGATGCCACGGTCTGCTCATAGCAGCGCGACAGGCGCCGCCAGCGTCCGAGCTCCGCGAAGGCATGCTCGACCTTGACGAGCGGCCGGAGCGGGACGAACGTCGCCACGCACGTGGGCGGCCGCTTGATGTCGAGGGCGAGGTCGTGCCGGTCGGCGAGCTTGGCGAAGCCCCGGTAGCCACGGTCGCCGACGAGGGCCCGCAGACGCGGGAAGGCCGGCAGCTCGTCGGCGAGTAGGAGGCGGGCCGACGTCACGTCGTGGGGCCGAGCCGGATCCACCCGGCAGGCGAAGGGCAGGCCCAGGATGTCGACGAGGATCGTTCGCTTCGATCCCACGGTCCGGCCACCCCGGCCGCCGGCGTCATGGAACGTCGGACCCGCTCGGCCGCCCTTGGCCGTCTGGGCGTCGACCATCAGCATCGAGGGCTCCGGGTGGCGCTCCTTGTCCATACGGATCGTCCGGGCAAGCCTGCCCATCGCCTGCGCCCAGACCCCGTTGCTCCGCCAGCGCCGCCACTGACTCCAGACCGCGGTCCAGGGCGGGAACTGCTCGGGCAGATAGCGCCACTGGACGCCGGTTCGGGCCATCCAGAGCATCGCCTCGACCATCAGCCGCCGCGGGTACAGATCGGGCGCACCGCGCCGGTCGACCGGGTCGAACAAGTCCGCGACCTGGTCCCACTCGGCGTCGGTGACGTCGACGATCGTGCCCACATCCCGCAGTCTCGGACCTGACTGTGACAGCTTTGCTGGCACGACCGGGCCCATTCGTGCGGCAGAATTCAGCTACAGGCCCTTAGTGGGTTGTTGCCGTTTCCGTACAGCTTGCCCGTTCCAAAACTGATCCGGTCGAGATAATACGTTCCCGCCTGGCGGGGCGGGACCAGGGACCGGGCACCAAAGGTGCAGGCGTGACCCCAGGAGGTGCCGCCATGCCGATCTTTGCCCAGGTCACGTTCGAGGTTCAGAGCCAGTGGATCCTCTACGGCTCCATCCTCGCGCTGGTGACCGGAATCCTGATCCTGATCTTCCCGCGCATCCTCAACTACATCGTCGCGATCTATCTGATCATTGCCGGCCTGCTGGGCCTGATCCCGTACATCCAGGCCGCACTGAATCGGTAAGCCGATCCGAGCCCGCAGGAGGCTGCGCGGATGGCCGCGGGGTACGATGCCGGAGATGACAAGCTACGACCCAACCACCGCCCTGGTAGTGGTCGACGTGCAGAACGACTTCGCCGATCCGGCCGGCAGCGTCGCGGTCCACGGCGGACAGGCCCTGATCACGGGCATCAACGAGGAGGTGCAGCGGGCGGCCACCGCCGGCAGCGTGATCGTCTACACCCAGGATTGGCATCCGGAGTCGACCCCGCACTTCGCCAAGGACGGCGGCACGTGGCCCGTCCATTGCGTTGCCGGCACCTGGGGAGCCGAGTTTCATCCGGAGCTGCAGGTCGTGGGTCGCGCCATCCGCAAGGGCCAGCAGGGGGAGGACGGCTACTCCGGCTTCCAGATGCGGGACCCGACGAGCGGCGAAGAGACCCCGACCGAGCTCGAGCCATTCCTTCGCGAGGCCGGGGTGTCGAGCGTGGTCCTGTGCGGGCTCGCCACCGACTACTGCGTCAAGGCCACCGCGCTGGACGCCGTGCGCCTTGGCTTCGCGACCACCGTGCTGGCAAAGGAGATCGCAGCCGTCAACCTCGAGCCGGGCGACGGGGACCGTGCGATCGAGGCGATGCGAGCCGCGGGGGTTCAGGTCGCCTAGCTCCGGTCATGCCCGCCGGTTCGCGCCGACCAGGGCGACCCCGCCCACTACGGCGATGCTCCCCAGCACGATCCAGAGCGGGTCACCGGTCATGACGCTCTTCGGCGCGAAGGCGATGTTCAGTCCCTGGAGGACCCAGACACACCCACCGATCGCGAGCAGCACTCCGCCAAGGAGCCACACAATGCGCATCGCACAAGCATAGGTCTCCCTATTGCGCTCGGGAACAGGACGGGTATACTCCGCGCCGTCGGGCCGCAATGGAGCGGCGCTAGCAGCCTTCCTACCCCTCCCACCACGTCCATCGTCGGCCCTGGGGTGTGGCAAGATCCCTGGCCGGCGTCGCACCGACGCGACAGGTTTGCTCGACGTGGTCAATCTCACTCAGGGAGGGGTCCTTCGTGGCCTACACCGATCAGGTGCTCACCTGTACGGATTGTGGAGTCGACTTCGTCTTCTCCGCGTCCGAGCAGGAATTCTTCGCGCAGAAGGGGTTCTCCTCGGCCCCCAAGCGCTGCTCGTCGTGCCGTGCCCAGCGTCGCGCCAGCGGTAATGGCGGTGGTGGCTATGCCAGCAGCGGTGGCGGTGGCTACAGCGCCAGCAGCGGTGGCGGCTACGGGGGCGGCGGCTACAGTCGCGGTCCGCGCGAGATGTTCGACGCCGTGTGCGCGCGCTGCGGCAAGGACACGCAGGTTCCCTTCCGGCCGACCGGCGCTCGGCCCGTCTACTGCAGCGACTGCTTCCGCCTGGTCCGCGACTAGGCGGGTCCCGCCGGCTCGCCCCGGCGGCTCGCAGAAAGGGCGGCTTCGCAGCGAAGCGGCCCTTTCTCTATGCGCGCGAATCGGCCGTATCATGGTCGGGGTCTGACGAGAATCGGCAGCCATCTTGCGGAGCCATACGGCATGAACG
>JALYTG010000118.1 GCA_030854405.1 Chloroflexota bacterium
GGTGGCTGGTGCGTCGCGTCCTCCGGCCGTTGGAGAATCTCACTCGCGCCACCCATGCTCTGGCCGCCGGTGACCTGGCGGCGCGCGTCCCAGAACCGCCGGACGCGGAGCTGCGTCGCCTGGCCCAGGAGTTCAACCAGATGGCGGCCACCCTGGAACGCGTGGAGGAGCTGCGGCGGGCGCTGGTCGAGGACATCGCCCACGAGCTGCGCACGCCGCTCACCAGCCTGCGCGGCTACACCGAGGCGCTCGCCGATGGCGTGGTCGAGCCGACGCCCGAGATGCTGCGCAACGTCCAGGAGGAGATCGAGCGGCTGACGCGCCTGGTCGAGGGGCTCGACCAGCTGGCCCGTGGCGAGCGCGAGGCGCGCCAGCGTGCCCGCCTCGAGGTTGACCTGTCGGCGGTGGTGCAGCGAGCCCTGGAGCTGGCATCCCCTGGGCTGGCGCGCCGCGGGATCAGCGTTCGCCTCGAGCACGACGGGGACCTGCCGCGCCTGCTGGCGGAGCCGGACGGCATCGGTCAAGTGATGACCAACCTGGTGCACAACGCCGCCCGTTACACCGATGACGGCGGGGCGATCAGCGTCCGCCTGCGCGCCGAGGGCCAATGGCTGCGCTGCACCGTCGAGAACGACGGGCCGCCGATCCCGGCCGACCACCTGCCGCTGATCTGGGAGCGCCTCCATCGCGTCGACCGGTCGCGCGCGCGGGCCTCGGGCGGAGCGGGGATCGGCCTGGCCATCGTGCGCCAGATCGTCGAGGCCCACGGCGGCTCAGTGGGGGCGAACTCCGGGGAGGGACGCACCGCGATCTGGTTCCGCCTGCCAACGGGATCGGCGGCCTAGACGATCCCTCTCTGGCGCGCCCAACCGTGCCGCCGCGATGGGGTGGCCTGTGGCGCCGTCCCAGATCAGGGTTCTCCCAACCGCCTCGTTGACCGCGGTCCGGGCGCTGTGGTCGGAACGTTTCCAGACACGGCGACCGCGGTGCCGGCAACCAGGACCGCGGAAACGGAGAGGACGCCTGCCCGAACGCCGGGACGCCAGCGGGCCGGGATCGTCAATCGGTTCATAACAGTGCGGAACGCCTCGGCCTCTCAGGGAAAGCGGTCGCCCGTCGCGCAAGGCTGCCTACACCAGGGGCACGGGAGTTGACCGAGCAGACCCTCTCGCTGAGCGGGCGTTTCCAAGATGCCTTCGGCCCTAGTTCCCGCCGACGCTAAGACATGAGCGGGCGCGGTAGCGAGTCCTGGAAAACCCGAGGAAACAAACAGGATCGGGTCCGCGCCACCTCGCATTGCGAGGCCCAAACCGGCCGATGTCGAACTTGTCTACCCTAAAGCGGGCGAACCCTGCGGTGTACATCGCGGCAGGGACGGCTTTGGCGCCCGCAGGCCTGCAGGCGCTCGCCAGCCACCGCCTGACGGGTGACCTCCCTCGTGTCGTCCATGTAGCCGACGCCGGGCCTTGCTCCGACCACTCGGCCCAAACGATGGTCCAGGCCGGTAGCCCAACAGCCACTCACTTGGCGAACTGTTGGATCAAGGATTGGCTTCGACCATCGGTACCAGGGAGGCCCGTTCAGCAGCCCGCGACGGTCTACCCCGTCGCGGCGCGTCATCCATTCGACACAGCCGCGTCGTCGGTCCGTCGTACGCCACCGCCATCCTGCCTCAGAGCCGGAGATGCCGGCCCGCAATGACCGAAGGAGGAAGTCAAATGCGACGCATCCTGGTTACGCTGGCAGGAGTCTCTGTGCTAGCGCTTACGCTTGCGGCGCCCGTGGGCGCCAAGGAGTTCGGCACGGTGTACGCCGATGGCCAAACTTTCCGGACCTTCGGCACGCCTGCCCGGGTCGATCCCGGGACCGGTACCGACCCCATCATCAGCTTCAGCAACTTCAGCCAGGGCGGCGTGGCCAAGTACGCCCCGGGCCAAGGCTCGCACGGGGGCCGCTGGCAAGTGTGGGTGGCGACCTGGGTCAACCCCGACGACGCCCATCTCCTGACCGCGTTCGACGACGTGCTGGGGTTGGTGGATACCGGCCAGATCACCCTGGAGCGGGCCGCGGATAAGGACTTCCGCTGCCCGATCCTCCCCAACGGCTGACCGGTTGCGAGGGCTACGGAGCCATTGGCGGCTCCTGCGCCCTCACCCGCTAGCACCTGAAGGGCGCCCGAGAGTGCCTCGACCACGTCCTGATCTACGGTCATCGGCACCTCGAGCGAGTGCTCCAGGCTATTCGCGGCTTATCTTGCGCCGCTTCTGGGCTTCCTTGCGCTTCCGCTTCACGCTGGGCTTCTCGTAGTGCTCGCGGCGTCGTGCCTCGGCCAGGAGCCCCGACTGCTGGATCTTCTTGTTGAAGCGGCGAAGCGCGCTCTCGAACGACTCGTTCTCGCCCACGCGGACCTCTGCCACACGTCTCGCCTCCTCCCTGCTCATGAACTCGCGCCTGGACCGAAGGACGTCTCGCCACGCCTCACAGCTCCCGCGCGGAAGCCTGCCGAGTCTATCAGCGAGCGTGGGGAGAGGGCCAACGTAGGTCATCGCCCATCGACGAGGCGGATGGCTCAGGACCGACGGCACCCCGGACCTCGTCATCCTGACCGTCGGAGGCGGACTTCGCCGGCTTCCCTACTGAGACTGGCGCGACCCGCAAGTGGTAGGTCGCTTGTAGGCGCGCTCTAGGAGTCAAGCGGTCAGTGCGAGCGCTCCAGGATGACTTCGCGGTGCTAGCGGCCGGCCAGGATGTCATCTGGCGCTCGCGACCAGCTTGCGGATGATGCCGTCGAAGGGCTGGAGCGCCGTGGTCAGGCCGTCGTGGCTCGTGGTCTATGACGCTTGGACCTTCGAGGGGGAGTCGCTACAGCCTCTAGCCTCCCCACCTCCCTTCGGGCCGGAAAGTCAGCTGGGTTCATCGCTACCTCTCGTTCTTGTCGATGCTCCGGACCGGTGATCGGTGGTGCAAGATGCATCGGACCACCTATTGCCCATGCACAATGCAATCGTCGAACCGAAGGCGCGCCCGTCCGATCAGCCGACGGGCGACAGCTTCGCCCACGTCGTCCCGGGCATGAACCTGCACCGCACGATTCGCCGGGCCAGCAGCACGTTCGAGCCCCTGCACAGCCGGGGATCGGGCCGGCGGCCGAACCCCTCGGCGAGGAACCAAAAGGTGCGGGCGTGGCAAAGGGGGCACGCATTCAACAGGCGCAAAGCGCCTAGCCGCGCGGCAGGGTCCCGCACCGTAGGGGCCCGCTGTCGACGGTCGCTCAGGATATCGGCGCCTCACGGCTTCGGTCGGAACCGGCGCCTGCCGGAGAGGACCGTTGGCTGCTCGAGGAATTCGATCCAGCGTGAGCCGGGGTCGAGCCAGATCGCAAGATGCCGAGCGAAACTGGGTCCGCCGAGCCGCAGCGTGAGCTCGGCATCCTGGAGCACCGGCAAGAGGCTTTCCTCGACGAAGACACGCACCCGCTCGATGCTGGCCAGCTCGACGTACCCCTGGCCCGGCGGCTGATGGCGAAACTTGGCCGTCAAGTCGCCGATGACGATGCCGCAGCGTCGGCTGCCGAACCAGTCCAGCACGAGCGGCCGACCAGCGGCCAGCTCGGTCAACCGGATTCGTAGCGCCGGCTCGACGCCAACACTGATTAGCGACCGCGGCATGACCGCCTCAGTCAGTCTCATGACAGCCCATCATCCCACTTGCGCATGGAGACCATCGGTCGCGCGGGAGAGATAGCGTCGGGAGGCCCGCTCCACGCGGGGCGTCACGTCGACCGCACGGCATCCGCTTGGCTCTACAGCCGCTTCCTCGATCAGTCGCTCGGCGGCTTTCGTGTTCGCCGAGGCGCGAGGCAAGGACGTGGTCACGGGTACCTGCCGGAAGACCGGAGTCGACCGGCTTCCGAATATCAAGATCACGGACATCCAGGTCCAGCAGATCGCCGAGCCTGGACGCGGATGGGTCGGACTGGCGGGTCTCGCCGGCCGGCGTGACCGCGGGAGACCAACGAGCTCGTCCTGGTCCGGCTGGCGGGCACGAGCGCCGATGAGGCGACCGCCGCCTTCCAGGAGGCCCGCGGCTTGGCCGAGCCGGGCGACCTCGAAGAGCGAGCCCGGAGCCGGGCGGGATCGAACGGATCGTCCAGGAGGGCCTCGACGAGGGCCTACAAGCTGGCACGGGACGGATATGACCTGGCCCGCGAGACGAGCGACCCCCAGCTCATGCACACATCCGGCGCGCTGCTACGCGTGGGCTACCGAGCCGGTCGATGGACGGAGATCCTGCCGGTCGTCGAGGTCCACCTGGGCGCGTTTGCCCATGAGTCGGACGTCGCCTGCCCGGAGGTGCAGACCGGTCCGGCGCTGGGCGCATTTCTCTTCGCGAATCTCGGGGAGCGTGATCGCGCCGACGAGCTAACCCGACATGGTCGCGGGCACCCGAAGCCCCCAGGTCGCCGCGATCCTGGCCTGCTACGACGTGGCGGTCGGCCATTCCGAGCGGGCGCTCGACCGTCTGCGGGGCGTTGAACGGACGCGGCGCCAGCAGACACCGGCGCTGGACGTCGTTCTCGCGCGCCTCGTCGCGCTAGTGGCGCTGGGGAATTGGGGGGCGGTGGCGAAACTGATGCCTGTCGGCGGGCGGGGAACGTCGCGACGCTGACGAAAACACCTAGCTGACTGCGGGCTCCTCGCGCTCGACCCACTGCGCGCGCCAGCTCGGCGCCGTGACGGGTTGCCCGAAGTAGATCCGTTCGCGGTACACGAGCCCGTCGCGCAGCTCAAAGATGCTGACCGCCAGCCAGCGCGAGCCGTCCGCGTAGTGGACGATCGCCTCGCCCCACCAGCACTCGCCTGAGCCGCCGGTCCGGGTGGGCTCGACCCGCGGAGCTCCCTCGGGGCGCTGTGTTCGGGCGACGCGGTAGTTCGCACTGCTAGTGACGATCTCGCCCGATTGGGGCCAGGCTTCCTGCCAGTCGGGGTGGCGCAGCGCCTCGAGCGTCTCGAAGTCGTCATTGGCATTGGCCTCCGCGTAGCGCCGAATCAGCTCGGCGCCGGCCGGGTCCGTCATCTCCCGTCTCCGATGAGGGTGTGGAATCGGATGCTAACCCTCGTAGCCCGACAACTCCGGTCGCCGTAGACTTCGCACGCGCACTTGTGCTGATCGACAGGGGCAAGCGCTGGAAGGAGTGAGCGAATGTCGCTTCCGCAAACGACAGATGGCTACGGGCTCGGGCCCGGCGAGGGCGAGCCCTTGTGGTTCAACGGAGGATTGGGCCTTCTCAAGGCGACCGGGGCCCAAACGGCGGGACGCTTCACGGTGATGGAGCTCCTAGCGCCCAAGGGATTCGCCTCGCCCCTCCATATCCACCGCGACGAGGACGAGTTTTTCGTGGTCCTCTCCGGCGACGTTCGGGTCCGGCACGGTGAGGCGGTGATCGAAGCGGGAGCTGGCTCGCTTGTCTATGGCCCTCGCGGCGTCGCGCATGCGTTCCACGTCGATTCGGCGGAAGCCCGTATTCTCTTGTTCTTCGGGCCGGCGGGTGTTGAAGGGTTCTTCCGCGAGGGTGGCAAGCCGGCCCGGTCGCGTGGGCTGCCACCCGCGGGTGAGCAGTTCCTCGATAGGCAAGCACTCACGGAGATTGCGAGCCACTACAACCAAGAGTTTGTTGGTCCACCGCTGCCGCCGAAAGACTGACGCTGGCAGCAGTCCAGGCGAACCGCGGGCCCCCTTCACTCCCACCTTGAATGCGATGCCGCTCTTGCGCATGGCGTTGGTCAGAGCGTGTAGCGTGCCCTCGGGTGACGCACCTCACCGTCGACCCAGAACCCGGCAGTATCCCGTGTCTTGCATCAGCGCACGCACCTGACGGGCGTAGGGCAAACAGCGGCGGCCCTTCATGCCGCGATCCAGGCCGGCGCCTTCCTCAGGATGTCTTCCGCCTCGCTAGTTATTGTCCGCAATATCGTGCTCGCGGGCGCGATGCCGTGGATCAGCCCCACCGCTTCGCCAGCAACAGCGCTGACGTTTCCGGCATCGCCCTTCGCCGCGGCTTCGGCGTACCGTGCGACCTCCGCTTCCGCGACAGCCCGCAACTCTCCCTCCTTGCCGTGCCAGCGATCGGTCGCGGCGCTCCTCAGCGTGCGAAGGTCATACCGAGCCGGCCAGAAATCCAGCCCGCGCACCATGTCGATCACGCGCGACCGCAAGGTGTCATCTCCGCTGGCCGACACCGCCGCCGCCTGCAGGTTGGGATGCACCAGAGCTTCTTCGCTGGCCCAGAATCGCGTGCCGACGACGACCCCATCGGCGCCCAGCGCAAGGGCCGCCGCCAGGCCGCGGCCGTCGGCCACGCCGCCCGCGGCGCACAACAGCGTTGCGGACGCGCCTGCGGAGATCAGATCGGCGACCTCCGGCACCAGGCCGAAGGTGCCGCGTTTCTCGCCGTGGCCGCCGGCCTCTGCGCCCTGGGCGACCAGGACGTCAGCGCCTAGATCGATCGCCCGCCGGGCGTCGAGTACGGTCTGGATCTGGCACATGAACGGCACGCCCGCCTGCCTGATGCGGCCGACGAATGGCTCTGGGTCGCCGAACGACAGGAACATCGCGGCCGGCGCGCCGTCGAGTGCGAGTTCGAGCAAGTGGGGCTGCTTCTTCAGCGACCAAGTGATGAAGCCGCAGCCAACGCGTTGGTCGCCGGCCGCCGTAATTTGCTCCCGAAGCCAGCGCTCCTCCCCGTAACCGCCGCCGATCAAGCCGAGGCCGCCGGCCGCTGACACGGCAGCCGCGAGCCTGCCGCCGGCAGCGAAGCCCATCGGGGCCGATATGACCGGATGATCCAGCTTGAATCGCTCCGTCAAACGAGTGCGCAACATGGCATGTGCCTCACATCAATGGGTGGCGATTCGGACCAGCATAGGTTGGCCAGCGAGCTCAGAGATCGTCGACTCGACTGGTTTGGTGCAGTGGGAACTGGTCGTTGTCTGTCGGACTGGCTATCGCTTTGTCCCAACCTTCTCGAACCAGGGATGGGACAACGGGCGGGCCGCGAGCGACTCCTAGCGGGCACGGATCAGCCAACGACAGAGACGGGACGGTTCACTCCCACGCATTACGGAACCGTAATGACGGAGACGCCTGTCGTCACGACACTTGAGCCGTTAGAAACCGCAGCCGGTGCCGCGATGCAAATTCCATCTTGTAGTTGGGGGGCACGATCCGCGTCGCTGCCCTAAACGCCCAAATGCCGGCAGAGCCCTGGGTACGCGATTCTATTGCGAGGGGCCTGTCACC
>JALYTG010000119.1 GCA_030854405.1 Chloroflexota bacterium
CATTGACGACGACGAGGGCAAGCACCGCGAGCAGGATGATCATGATCGAAAAGACCGCCACCAGGGCAGCCGCGCCACCCACCGGGCCGATCTCTTCCCGTACCATCTGCCCCAGGCTCTTGCCGTCGCGGCGCATGGAGAAGAACAGGATCACCGTGTCCTGAACCGCTCCTGCGAAGATCACACCGAAGATGATCCAAATGGTGCCCGGCAGATAGCCCATCTGGGCCGCCAGCACCGGACCGACCAGCGGGCCAGCCCCGGCGATCGCCGCGAAGTGGTGGCCCAACAGGATGCGGCGATCGGTGGGCTGGTAGTCGACGCCGTTGTCCAGGCGTTCGGCTGGGGTGGCTCTGTGGTTATCGACCTGTAGCACATGGCGGACGATGAACCGGGCGTAGAAGCGGTAGGCGATGGCGTACGAGCTCAGGGCGGCGATAACCATCCATGCCGCGGAGATCGTCTCGCCTCTTGCGAGGGCGATGACCGACCAAGCCAGGGCGCCGATGACGGCGACCCCGGCCCAGATGATTATCGAGCGCGTGCTCGGTCGTCGTGTCCCGACTTCGGTGGCGGTCACGGGAATCCTCCAGATGGATCGTCAAGCAAACTGTTGCTTATCCCTCAAGCACAGGCTGGAGGCAGGATCGGTGGGTGTCCCCGGCCCAGGTTGGTGGATCGAGCCACCGCACCTCGTCGGTTGGGACGGTTTACTCCGCGAGGCGGCCATTGTCGAGTCAGTTATCCACAAATTGCGAATACACCGCGGACCATCGCGGACGGAACGGCGGCTCTTGGCGCCGAGCCCCGACATCGTCGGCGCGGATCTCGGCGAGATCGCCGACGCGCT
Source organism: Chloroflexota bacterium (assembly GCA_030854405.1). The sequence continues at coordinate 851 of JALYTG010000119.1, forward strand.
GCTCCGACCCGGCGACGGCTGAGCTAGCCCGGGGCGCACGCGGGGATCGTCGATCGCCTCCTCGGTTCGGCAGTCCTTGAGGAGCTGTACGCCGCGGCCCAAAGCGCTCAGCTGGGACCCGTGCCGACGCTCGACGAGTGTGCCATCAGAAGTCGCGGCCATGGGCGCATACCTTTAACCTCACAGCTGGACATGACAGAGACGCCCGACCCCATGACATCGCCGCATGTTGCGGCCCCGGATCGGTACGATGCGATGCCGTATCGGCGGGTGGGCGCGAGTGGCCTTCGACTACCCGCGATTTCGCTCGGCTTCTGGCAGAACTTCGGTGATGACCGGGCGCTCGCGACCCAGCGGGCCATTGTCGGGCGCGCGTTCGACCGCGGTGTCACACACTTCGACTTGGCCAATAACTACGGCCCACCGTACGGCGCGGCTGAAGCCAACTTCGGTCGCATCCTCGGGTCGGACCTACGCGCGTACCGAGACGAGCTGATCATCTCCACCAAGGCCGGCTACGACATGTGGCCCGGGCCCTACGGCGATCGGGGGTCGCGCAAGTACCTCCTCGCCAGCCTCGACCAGAGCCTAGGCCGATTGGGCCTCGAGTACGTCGACATCTTCTACTCCCACCGGGCCGACCCCGAGACGCCGCTGGAAGAGACGATGGGTGCGCTCGATGCGGCCGTCCGGCAGGGCAAGGCGCTATACGTTGGGATCTCCTCCTACTCGGCTCGGCGGACGCGTGAGGCGGCGGCGATCCTGCGCGGGCTCGGCACGCCGCTGGTCATCCACCAACCGTCGTACTCGATGATCAATCGATGGATCGAGCCAGAATTGCTCGGTGCTATGGCGGAGGAGGGGATCGGCGCGATCGCATTCTCGCCACTGGCGCAGGGGCTCCTGACGGATCGCTACCTGGACGGCGTCCCAGCCGACTCGCGGGCAGCCCGTGGGGGCTCCTTCGCCCGGGACCTGCTGTCGGCCTCCAATCTGGCCAGCGCCCGGGGACTCCGCGAGATCGCGCGGGGGCGCGGGCAGTCGCTGGCCCAGATGGCGATCGCCTGGACCTTGCGCGACCCGCGGGTGGCCTCCGCGCTCATCGGGGCGAGCTCGGTCGCGCAGCTCGAGGATAATCTTGCAGCACTCGACCATCTCGCGTTCGCGCCTGCTGAGCTCGCGGAGATCGATCGCTTTGCCGTGGAGGGTGGGGTCAATCTGTGGGCGCAGTCCAGCGATACGTAGTGGTCGCCCTTCACAATGTCGCGTAGTGCTCTTCTAGACGATGGAGAGGGATGATCAATGGCGGACACGTACGACATCGATCCGGGGGTACCGCCGAGCGGCTCGGGCTGCGTGGAGTGCCTCGCCTCCGGTGGCTGGTGGTTCCATCTGCGCCGCTGTGCGCATTGCGGCCATATCGGTTGTTGCGACTCGTCGCCATCGCGACATGCGAGTCACCACGCCGCCGATACGCGACATCCGGTCGTGCAGAGCTACGAGCCTGGCGAGGACTGGTTCTGGGACTACGCGACGGAGCAGGACTTCGAGGGGCCCGTCCTGGCTCCTCCGCACCATCACCCGGTCGACCAGCCCGTGCCCGGACCAGCCCGTCGCGTGCCCCGAGACTGGGAAGAGCAGCTGCATTGACGCTTCGGAGACACCGCGACTGCCTGCGCAACCGCGATGAGACCATCGATCTCGATCTGCGTGCCTCGATCCTCGAGCTTCTCGGGGCCTTGCGTGACTGGACCGTTCGCATCGACCTGGATCGCGCAGCGGCCTGATCCGCGCTGCACAGCAATGGACAACCAACTGCGCCATGATTCGCCGACCATGGACCAGCCACGCCAGAACGCGGCCTTGGGCCTCGAGCCGATCCGGACCATCGGCCGTCAGGAGCTCACGGCGAAGCTCGACCGCGGCGAGGACTTCAAGCTGATCATGGCGCTCAACCGCTGGGCGTTCGAGGCCAAGCACATCCCCGGCTCGCTCCATTTCGATAGCCCCGATGAGCTTTACGCGGCGGTCCGGCCCGAGGATGAGATCGTTGTCTACTGCTCGAACGTCGACTGCCTTTCGAGCGTTGCCCTCTATCGCGACCTCGTGCGACGCGGCTATCGGAGCGTGCGGCGCTACTCGGGCGGGCTGCTCGACTGGGAGGACGCAGGGCTCCCGCTCGAGGGCCAGTTCGCGGCCGCGCGATGACTGTCCTCGATGGTACCGATGAGCCGTGGCCGGAGCTTCCGTGGAGGGAGTGGGCGGCGACCATCTCCACGCTGCACATGTGGGTCCAGATCGTCGGCAAGGTGCGGATGGCGCTTGCCCCACCGCTGAACCATTGGTGGCACGTCCCGCTGTACCTCAGCTCGCGAGGACTGACCACGTCTGCCATCCCCTATGGGCGCCGGCAGTTCCAGGTCGACTTCGACTTCGTCGATCACCGGTTAGATGTCACCGACAGCGACGGCAGGTCGTTTACGATGCCGCTCGAGCCGAAGTCGGTCGCGTGGTTCTATGGCGAGTTCATGGATGGGCTGCGAGGCCTCTCCATCGACGTGCGGATCTCGACGAAGCCGACGGAGGTCGTTGACGCCATCCCCTTCGAGACCGACGAACAGCATGCCTCCTACGACTCACACCAGGCCCACATGTTCTGGCGCGGTTTGCTCCAGGCCGACCGGGTGGTGAAGGCGTTCCAGACCGGGTTCGTCGGCAAGGCGAGTCCCGTGCAGTTCTTCTGGGGGAGCTTTGACCTGGCGGCCTCGCGCTACTCGGGGCGGCCGGCGCCGCTCCATCCCGGCGGGGCGCCCAACTGCCCAGCGTGGGTGATGGAGGAGGCCTATTCCCGCGAGGAGAGCAGCATCGGCTGGTGGCCATTGAGCGCCGCGGCAGGTCCCGCGTTCTATTCCTACATGTACCCCGAGCCGGAAGGGTTCAAATCCGCGCCCGTCCGTCCAGCGGGCGCATTCTTTGATGCACGACTGGGCGAGTTCATCCTGCCCTATGACGTGGCGCGTCGCGCTGCCGATCCGGACGCCGTCGTGCAGGAGTTCTTTCAAACGACCTATGAGGCCGGCGCCGATCTCGGGGCGTGGGACCGGTCGACACTCGAGCCGGCCGTTCGTCCGGACCGACCCCCCAGACGGGCGTGGAGCATGCTGAACGCAGCCGCGCCGTCGAGCTCGTCCGACGATTCTCCGGGGGCCGGCCGTGTCAGGACATCGGCCCGCGGGACGGAGCCACAGATCGCCACCCTCCAGTGCCATGGTGAGGTCCGCCGCACAGCGGATCGAACCGAAGGCGAGCCCGGAGGCGAGACCTAGCAGAGCGATGTCGGTCTGCCTCGGAGCCACCTAGGGGGCACGGCCGAGTCCTGCTGCTTCGTGATAACCCAATCACCGGATCCGCCCGCCGCAGACGGTTCCGCGCGGTAAAAGGTCATGACCTGCTGGGTCGAGTCGCCGTTGGTGTCGAAGCCCACCGGCCGAGCACGGTCCGCAAGCGGTGGCCAGGGTTGACCGCATGAACCCGGACCGCCTCGCGAAGGTTCTCGGGAATCGGCCATGTCTCGGCCACGTCGCGCAGCGCTTCGAGGATGATTTCGGTGCATGCGTAGGCGGCCCAAGGTAAGGCACAGCGCAGAGGGTCCGGGCCGCGCCGCGAAGGAAGGCCCATTCACAAGCCGGGCAACTGCGCATCCAATCTGACCGTGGATCCAATCGAGCCACGTTGAGGCGGGTGGAGCCCGCGCGTGGCAAATGACATGTCTGTTCCGGGTCGCCCACCAGCGGCGACTCACCGGGCACGCGCCGGCTCAATGGTGCTTGCGGCGCTGACCGTCCTGATGATGGGTAGTTCGGTTCCGCGATTGAGCCGGACGCTGCCGGACACGGGGTTGCCGTCCGAGACGCGGGTAGGGACCACCTTCAGCCCCTGGGAGGCGGAACGCCGAGGCCTGGACTACCAAGCGGCGTACGAGCGTTTGCTGGACTCGCCGTTGCAGGTCATCCGTTTGGGCAGTTTCTGGAGCGAGGTCGAGACGCACGGCTGGGGGCGCCTGGACTGGTTGGTACAGCGAGCGCTCGAAGCCGACAAGCAGATCGTCATTGCCGTAGGTGTCAAGAGCCCGCGCTGGCCCGAATTCTGGGGCCCGGCGCGCTTGCGCTTGGCTGACGCGCCGGCGTGGAGCAGGCTCGACCAGTCCGTGCCCGGGCTGCGATCCGGGGCACTCGGCTTCATCACCGAAGTGGTTCTGCGCTACCGCGACCAGCCACACCTGGTGGCATGGCAGGTGGAGAACGAGCCGCTCGACCCATCAGGCCGGGACATGTGGAGCCTCTCCGACGAGCTGCTGGCCGCCGAGGTCGACCTGGTCCGCCTGCTCGATGATCGTCCACTTGCGCTGACCTTCTACCTGCCGTTGGCCATGGAATGCGACCTGGGACGCCTGGGCGACTGCCCCATGAGCCTGGCCGGCTTCCTCCCGGTCAGCGGCAGCCGTCTGCTCGACCTTCTCGAGGCCGGCGACGTCCTGGGCATCGACGTCTACACGAGCATCGGCAGCGCGAAGGCAGGTGATGGCTGGCAATCCCAGGTGGCGCAGTGGCAGCAGCGCGCGCGCGAGGCGGGAGTGGAGCTATGGGTGACCGAAGCCCAAGCCGAGCCATGGCCCACGGCCAGCAGCGGCGAGCGCAACGTCCAGATCGTGACCGCGCAGCGCAGCCTCGAGCTCTACCACCAGCTAGCGGCGATGGGCATCGGAACGATCCTGCTCTGGGGCAGCGAACACTGGCTGAGCCAGATCCAGCAACATGACCCCAGCTGGGAAGAGCGGTTCCTCCTCTCCACACCGCTCGACGCCGCCAAAACGTATTGACGCGGCGGCACCCCTGATCGCCGCGACCGACAAAGCCCAACCGGATTGTCCATCGGTCACAAATCTGTTACGGTAGCCGCATTGTTGCGCAAACAGACGGGGAGCGAGCGACACATGGCGACGGGTAGCGGGACGAAGGACGACCCATGGGTTCTGAAGACACCGCCTGGCACGTCTGAGTACGCGATGTACCGCGACGACACGTCGGATCCACCGACCATCGTCTGCCAGGTCGGTGGGACGAAGCTCCTCTACGACGCCCGGGCGATCGAGGACCTCCACGCGTGGCTCAAGGCGCAGGGCGACTGGGTGCCACTCGGCGGCGCCGACGAGCAGAAGCCGGCGGCTGAGGGCACGGTCGAGGCGTGGGGCCGCTCGGAATCGAACCCGATCGGCGGCTGGTACGGCCTGAAGAAGGGCCTGCGCGGCCGGTTTGGTGTCTACATGCCGCCCCTCCTCGAGGCGGTCGGTCTGGCCCAGGTCACGCACGACGCCAAGAACAACAAGATGCGGGCGATCGGATGAAGTCGTTTGAGGCCAGCTCTGTCATCGCCGCTACCCCGGACAGCATCTGGGCGGTCCTCGTCGATGGAGCGCACTATCCAGACTGGGACTCTGGCGTCCTGAAAGTCGACGGCCGGGTCGCGCCCGGAGAGACAATCAGGGTCGTGTCCAGCGCGAATCCGGGTCGTACCTTTCCTGTCAAAGTCACCGAGTTCAGCCCCAACAGGTCGATGACCTGGAGCGGTGGCCTGCCGCTCGCGCTCTTCAAAGGCGTCCGCACCTTCAGCCTGACGCCTGCCGGTGACGGGACCACGCGATTCCAGCTGCGCGAGGAATACAGCGGACCGCTGTTGTCGCTCATGTGGCGCTCGATGCCCGATCTCGGACCGTCGTTCGCCCAGTTCGCCGACGGGCTGAAACGACGCGCCGAACAGCCGTCCTGATCTGTGCCCCACCCGCCAGCCGCTGGTGACCCGTTCGACGCTCTCGGCGACCCGAATCGGCGCGCGATTGTCGAGTTGCTGGGCGTCGGAGAGCGGTCCGTCCAGGAGATCGCGGACGTGCTTCCAATCAGCCGACCGGCCGTCTCACGCCATCTCCGCCTGCTGAAACGCGCGGGTCTGGTCGTCGAAAGTCCCCGCGGGACGCGGCACATCTATCAGCTCCACGACCAGGGCGTCGAGGCCGTGCAGGGCTATCTGGAACGTGTCTGGGGTGAGGTGGCCGAGCGTTTCCGCTTGGTCGCCACGAACACCACCGGGGGGCGTCGCGGCGGGTGATTGAGCCGATCCACCTGACGTTTGAGGTCGAGTGCCCAGTCGACCACGCGTTTGCCGTCTGGACCGCCAGGATCGCCCAGTGGTGGCCCAAGGATCACACCGTCTCCGCCGAAGATGATCTGACTGTCGTGCTGGAAGGTCGGCGCGGCGGAAGGATCTTCGAGCGCCGGAGGAGTGGCATTGAGCACGACTGGGGTGAGGTCACGATCTGGGAGCCGCCGACACGCGTGGGCTACACCTGGCACCTCAACCGCGATCGCAGCGACGCCACGGACGTTGAGGTC
>JALYTG010000120.1 GCA_030854405.1 Chloroflexota bacterium
CAGCGCGTCAGGGGGTGCGATGACCGGAGCTACCGGTAGCCTGACGCCCGATGGCAGCACTCAACCGTTCGTGCCGGCCGAAAGGCGGTTCCTGTACGGGCCGCCACTGCGGGATGTTTAGGTCAGCGCACCATGGCGCTCACGGAGGACGTTGAGACCCCGGGACTCCGAAGGCCAGCCTGTCCCAGCTGCCCCAGGGTGTCCCGATGCAGAGAAGGGACAGCCTCATTCCGCCACCTCCTCCCCGCCTTCGGCCGCTGCGTCGGTCCGCGAGTACACCTTCGTCGCGCTCCCCCTCCCAGGTCGCTCCTCGGCCGAGGCGAGGCCCTCTGCGACGAGCTGGCGGAGCGTCTTGCGCGTCTTGCGCTCTCCGAAGCCCCAGGCCCGCGAAGCTGCCTGCCAGACAGCGCCGTCGCCCGCGCCCGGAGCCGGCAGCGCGGCTGCGAGCTCCTGGCGGCGACTGACCTCCGCTTCCCGCACCGCTGCGCGCTGGTCCACGCCCCGCTCACCGTCCAGCCAGTCGTAGAGCAGCTGCCAGACGGCCCCGCGCCGCTGGCGAAGCTCACAGTCCCTTCGCGTGAGCGGACCGAGCGCCTGGCACGCCTCCCGGACCGCCTGCGGCTGGTGAGCGATCCAACGGTCAGCGTCTGCGTCGTAGTCGTGATGTGACCGATTCTTCCCGCCGCGCCAGAATCCACCCGGAGTGTGCTCGGCGAAGATGCGGACGGAGTGCTTGTACTGCAGGCACGCGTCGGGGACCGGAACCGCCTCGGATTCGATCACCCGCCCGAGCGCCCCCTCCTCGTCGGCGATCCGGTGGCCTTCGGCCGTGAGCTCTGAGCGGCCCATGATGAATTCGGCCAGCCGGTAGAAGGTCTGGGAGTTGGTGGCGCGCGGTCGGCTGGGATCCTCGAGCATGGCGACGACGTCCTCGGGCAGTCGCTGCTCTTTGGCCTCTCGCGCGGCCGCCTTCTCCTGCTTCCGCTCCTCCTCGAGGAGCACGCTCCAGTCAGTCATTTCGACCCTCGCTTCGTGCTCGACCCTGAAGGGGTCAGGAACGGCGGGCGGGGTCGAGGCACCCGCCGCTCCCGCTGGCTCGGCCGGGCCGGCGCCACAGGCCCGTCGGCCTGCGCGAGGTCTGCAGCGGTCCGCGCGTCCCCGATGACCGATCCGGGCAGGTGATTCTTTCCCATGCCCGGAAGTTTGCTCCCCCTCGCGCTCCGGCGCTTTTCCTTGTTACAGGTCCCCCGTTACACGAGCGTTCGGTCCCGAGCCCGGTCTCTCTTCCGCTTGGCACGGAGGCGACAGGCCCCGCAGAGTCGCCCGTCGACCACCCTGTCGCGGAAGAGCCGGCGGCCGCAACCCGCGCACCGCGCCGGCCAGTCGGCCAGGGCCAACCGGTAGGGCAGCGCGAAGCAGGCAACCGGTCATTCTTGAGCGTGAAGTGGGGTTGGTGGGCGGCGCTGGACTCGAACCAGCGGCCTCTTGCATGTCAAGCATTTCCGCTTGAGCGCTGTGCTATGACCGTGGAAGGCGAAAGCGCGCCAGTTAGTGCGCCAGTTAGTACGGTCACGCTCCGGTGTGTGATACGCGCGACATGCCATGTGCGCCTTGCGGCTGACTGCACGACGTTTCCGCGTACCTCGAGGACGTATGCCGCCGCCGCCAGCAGCTGACGGCCCTACTCAGCCGACGGCTGTCTGCCGGCTCGCCAAGAAGGCGGCGACCGCTGCCACGGCGACCGCAACCAAGAGGACACCCCGGCGAACGATCGGCTCGTAGAGGAGTCCGACCGGCAGCCGGGCGTCGAGCGACCACCCGCCCGGACCGGTCAGCGCGATCGCCACCGACCCGCCCAGCAGCGCCAGCGGGAACTCATAGCCGCCATTGCTGTTCCAGAAGCCGTTCGCCCAGTGCACGCGGGCGATGATCACGATCCCCTGCCCCACCAGCCCCGCGGCCGCCAGCGGGCTGAGCAGACCAAGCGCCAGCAGCGGCCCGGCACCCAGCTCGGCCCCGACGCTGATGAACGCCCACAACCCCGCCGGACGGAAGCCCATCTTGCCGATGGCGCCCGTCCATGCGGCGTAGCCCGGCCCCTTCCACCAGCCGAACGCCTTCTGCGGGCCGTGCGCAGCAAAGATCAGACCGATCGTGATGCGAAGGGCGGCGATGCCCGCGTCGAGTTCCATGCTCTGCTCCCACGTTTGCTGCCGATGCAACTCTATCGTGGAAGCGCTTTCGCCCCAGCCCACGCGGCGGCCCGGTCTGCTAAAGCTGCAAGCAGCCCCTGCCCTGGCTCGTGAACGGGACGGATGCGACCTTCGACGCCGGAGCCGACGCATCGGTCACCGTCGTGGTCGACCTCTGGGCGCCGTGGTGCGGGCCGTGCCGCTTCGTGGGCCCCATCCTTGAGGAGCGCTCGCGCGAGTACGCCGGCAAGCTGAAGGTGGTCAAGATCAACGTCGACGAGACCGATACAGCGCGACGAGAACGGCATCACCGGCGGGTTTGGCGCGGCGCCCCAGGGGCAGCCGGGTGGCGTCACCCTTCTACATCCACCCGGACGATCCCGAGGGGCACGTTGAAGCGCATGAGCAGCTCGGCGGCCGGCTCCTCTTGCCACTCAGCGAGGTGGCGTCGCAGACGACGATCGCCCTGTTCGCGGATCCAGAGGGGCACGTCGCCTGACTCGTGAGCTTCGGTCGCCTCGCCGCGAGGGCGGTCACGGCTGGTATCGTCGAAGCGTGAGTGAGCGGCGGCCCACGTCCGACACGCCGGCCCCGTGGGACGGCGCGTATCGGAACGGCACTCCGCCGTGGGAGATCGGCCGCCCGCAGCCGGTCTTCGTCCGCCTCGCCGACCAGGGCGCCATCCGCTCGCCGGTCCTCGACTCCGGCTGCGGCACGGGCGAGAACGCGCTCTTCCTGGCGTCGCGCGGGCTCGAGGTGGTGGGAGTCGACTTTTCGCCGGCCGCGATCGGGATGGCCCGAGAGAAGGCGGCTGCCCGAGGCCTGGCCGCGACGTTCATGCTGCAGGACGCGCTGGCACTGGACGATCTCGACCGCCACTTCGCGACGGTGATCGACTCTGGCCTCTTCCACGTGTTCACCGGGGAGGAGCAGTCCCTGCGCTACGTGGCCAACCTGCGCGCGGTGCTGGAACTCGACGGCGTGCTGCACCTCATCTGCTTCTCGGATCGCGAGCCAGACTGGGGCGGGCCGCAACGCGTGACCCAGGACGAGCTGCGCTCAGCTTTCGCCGACGGCTGGCGCATCGACTCGATCGAGCCGGCGCTCTTCGAGACCACCAGGGAGGCTCCCGCCCAGGCCTGGCTGGCCCGGATCGTCCGCCTGCCCGACTGACCGTCAGCCCGGTTGGCGCGCCTGGAGCGCCGGCCGGAGGCTTACCGCCAGGTCCTCGGCCACCAGCGCGGTCGGCGTCGTCCGACGATCGGAAAGCGGCGCCTCGACCAGAAGACGATGTAGCCCTGGGCGGTGAGCTCCTCCTTGGTCACGACGTACGGGACGCCCGCCTCAGCACCGGGGTCGAGCTCGCGAACCTTCGCCTCGGCCTCGCGACGGGTGCGGGCGATCGCCTCGTCCTCGGTCTCGCCGTCGCGGACCTCGATCGCGAAACGGAGCATCGTCCGCTCGTCGTCGTCGCGTTCGTTCGTCATGGGCGTCGACTCTGCGCGGCGAGCCGCGCCCGCGTCAACCGGTGTCGATCGCCTCACGGATCGCGGCGCTGACCTCCTCGATCCTGCTCGCTAGGTTGGCGACTTCGTCCTGTCCGAGGAAGCCGCGTAGATGCGCGCGCTCGACGGCGGCTTGGACGTCGTGGGCGACTCGGACCTCGTCAGGCGAGAGGGCGGCGACCGCGCGGAGGAGGTGGATCATGGCGTCGTCATTCATGCCCGCGATGGTAGCGCGTCCTGGCTCGCCCTCGTCGGCGGTGCGTAGGAGCACCAAACCCTGTGTGATCCAAAAACGCCTCTGCGTCTGCCACCCTCCGGCTCTCGACGTCGACGCGAAGGAGGTGCGAGCGGTGTCGGCCGGGATCGCCGCGCGAGGCGCGCGGCGCGAGGGTCGACGACAACCGAAGGAGATGCCATGGGCATCAGCACCATTTCCCGGCCGTTCGTGTCTCCGATCGTCGCCTGGGACCCCGAGGACGATAACGGCGACGCGGCTGAGCGAAAGCGCCTCAGTCATACGATCACGAGCGCGCGAGGCTGGGAGCGGTTCCGAGGTCAGGTGGCCGCTCGGACCGAATCAGCCTGTAGGCCGGATATCCTGCCGGGCACACCACGCATAGAGCGCGTCATAGACCGCGAACTCGGCCGCCAGAATGGCGTGGTCGTCGACATGAACCAGCCCGAACCCTTCCGCGATGGCCTTCAGGCCGCGGGATTCGGGTACGGCGTCGATATCGGCCGCCACGTCGGCACCGTGGACGATCTCGGCCAGCCGGGCCAACGCCGGATCGCGCGCCAACAGGCTGTACTCATCGATGATCGTCTCGAAGCTGCACCTGCCGTGTCGATGCCCGAGCCTGGCGCCTTCGGTATCGAAGGGCGTGGCGCCTCCTCGCTCGGCCGCCGCGTCGATCTCCGCCGCTGGCACGAACAGGAACTCTGCGTCGGGATCGATGTACTTTCGGATCAGCCACGCACAGGCGACCCGGGCGATCTTGACGTGCTCCCGCGTCACCCACTTCACAACGCCACTTCCTTTCCGTGCTCGAACCCGATTCGGCCGCGCATAATGCCGGCACTGATTCCAGTGCGCACCCGAGCGCCACTCATAGGGAGGACTCGCCCCGTGCCCAGACCATCCACTCACCGGTGGCTCGCGATCGGTCTTGTCTCCGTTCTGTTGTCAGCGTTCCCGTCTATCGCGGCCGCCAATCACTCCTGGGGCGGCTACCACTGGGCGCGCACCAGCAACCCGTTCACCGTCCAGCTGGGGGACAACGTCTCGGGCTCCTGGGACACCTACCTGGCCACAGCATCGTCTGACTGGACGCAATCGTCCGTGCTGGACACCCAGCTGGTCGCCGGCGGTGCAAAGCCGCGCAACTGTCGCCCGACGAGGGGTCGCGACGAGGTGTGCAGCGCCAGCTACGGCAAGACCGGCTGGCTGGGTGTGGCCCAGATCTGGATCACGGGTGGCACGCACATCACCCAGGGCACCGTCAGGGTCAACGACACGTACTTCAAAACACGGAGCTATAACACCCCGGCTTGGCGTGGGCTGGTGATCTGCCAGGAGATCGGGCACACCTTTGGCCTCGACCACCAGGACGAAAACTTCGACAACCCCAACCTCGGCACCTGCATGGACTACACCTCCAACCCTTCGGGCCCGCCCAGTAACGAGCATCCCAACATGCACGACTACGACGAGTTGGTCACGATCTACACGCACCTCGACGGCTTCACGACCGTTGGCCAAGACACCAGGACCGCTCTGGACGGCCGCGACTGGGGTCAGCAGGTCCGCGGGTCGCAGGAATCTCGAAGCTCGCTGTTCGTGAAGTCCGACGGTCGGGGCAACGCGGTTCTCACGTTCGTCATCTGGGCGAGATAACAGGCGGAGCTCAAGCACTCGGCGCCAAGCCCAATCAGCGGTCCGCTCCGGGGGGAGATGGGGCGGGCCGCCTTCTCTCATGTTGCGCGCCGCGGCAAGGCCGGCGCCGAGGTTGAACGGCTAGGACGATAGCCTCGCGCGGGGTGAACGCTTCCGGCCGCCGGTGGGCGGCAGGAGCACGAAGGTGACTGCGACGGCCGCGCCGAGCGCGGCGAGCACGGCCGGTTGGCGGACGGCTGTGACGAGGCGGCCGACGGTGGGGACCTGCGCCACCGCACGGCCAACGATATCCGCCCGGTGCGGCAGCCACGGATCTGGCGCGGGATTGTTGTCGCCCTGCAGGATGAAGCCGCTGGCCGCGTCGCCGCCGATGATGCGGTGGACGACCACGAGCCCTGCGCCCAGCTCGCCGGCGGGCACCCGGTAGCCCACGATCTCGCGTGGCGAGTACGTTTCCGCGTGGGCCAGGATGACCAGGTCCCCGGTGGCGTAGGTGGGCACCATCGAGTCCCCGCGGACGACGATGTAGGTCGCCGGCCCGCCCAGGACCGCCGGCCGCACGGTCATGCCCCACGCCACGCCGAGGACGACCAGGGCCGCCAGGCCGAGCCAGTGGCCCGTACGCCGCATCACGGTAGCGTCACGTAGGTGACGATCAGCTGCGGCGCCTGGCCGAGAATGCCGAGCTCCTTGGTCGAGGCCGTCCAGGTCCGCGTGGTGGCCGAGTTCTCGACATCGTCGCGCAGCATCCAACCGAAGTTGGTCGAGGTCCCCGCCACGAAAGCCGCCACGTCACCCGTCAGCGTGGCCCCGGAGACGTAGGTGTTGTTCGTAGCGTTCTGACAGCCGACCGGCGTGCCGACATCGAACGACCCGCTGCGTCCGGCGGTCGGCGGGTTGTTGATGACCGTCCCGAACGGCTGGTTGTTCCAGGTGATAGTCGTCTCACCCCAGGCGGCGGTGACCCGGAACAGGTCGATCGTCCGGCAGACGGCCGGGAGCGCGGTGGAGAAGAGCCGCAGCGTCGCCAGCCGCAGCACGGCGCTCGACGGGATGGCGGGGCTGCATTGGCTCAGGTCGAACCGCACGTAGATCCTGCGGTTGACGCCCACCCCGGAGGCCACATTCATGCTCGTCAGGGCCCCGAAGTTGCCCGCCGGGGTGGCCTGCTGGACGGCGGCATCGGCGACGATCGTGGTGGTAACCGGAGTCGCGGTCAGGGTGCAGGTGCGATAGGGGGTCAGAGCCTGCGAGGTCAGGGTCAAGCTGGCGGCCGCACCGATGTCGACCGACAGGCCAATGAGCAGCGCGCACAGCAGGGCGCCCATGCGCCAGCGGCCAGCGAGACGCTTCATGGCCCGGTCAGCACGAGATCGGTCTGCATGACAGCCGTCACCGCCTGGGACACGGCGAGGGTGACGCTGACGGTGCCGCCTCCGGCCGGCACAACGGCCGAGCCGCCGCTGTTAGTGGTGCCGGTGTTGACCGTCAGTTGGAGCGTCGCGCCACCGCAGCTCGCTGGGAGCCCGCCGACGGCGACGCTGGTCCACGTCGTCCCGACCAGGGTTGGCGTGACGCTGAGGCCGGCCGCCGTGCAGCGTGCCGGCGTGACGCGCGCGGCGCCGACCGTCTGGGTCGCGAAGCCGAGCGAGGCGGCGGCGCCGATCACCGCCGTGGTCGCGCACAGGAGTAGCG
>JALYTG010000121.1 GCA_030854405.1 Chloroflexota bacterium
GGAACGACGAGGAACGGCTCGCCCTGCAGCGCGTGGCCGGGGCGTACGTCGTGCTGGTCGACGGGGCTGCGGCGCTGTACGTGGAGCGGGGGGCCCGAGGGCTGACCACGCTGCCGGCCTTCGCGAACGAGGAGGCGGCCGGCGCGGCGCTGGCGGCGCTCCGGCGGCTCATGGAGCCCGGCGGTCCTCTCCGCGAGCTACGACTCGAGCGGGTCGATCGGGTCCCGGTCGCCGAATCGCCCCTCGCCGAGCGCCTTCGCGAGATCGGCTTCCGCCCGACGTATCGAGCCTGGGTCCTGCGCTAGCGCGCTCGGGAGCCAGGGTCGCGAGCTTAGGGGCACAAGAACGCCCCGGAGAAACCATCCTCGACTCTTGATGCAATCTCCAAGTCGTATCCGGCTCCTCCGGGACGCCGCTAACGATAGGGCCACTGGGGCGGAGTGCCAACCCCGCTTGTCCACCAACTTGATCGCTCACGGCCGGGTTATCCACAAGTGATCCACATCGGTGTTAACCGGCCAGGTCGATCAGCGGCTGAGGCACCCAGAGCCGCGTATGTCCGGTCTGGCTGAGGACGGTGATCGCCACCAGCAGGAGGCCGAAGCCGATCAGGACCAGCACGTCCGTCCGGTCGAAGGCAAGCTCTCGCAGCCAGGTGCGCCGGCCTGTGCCGAATGCGCGCAGGTCCATGGCGTCGATCGTGTCCTCGGCACCGACGATCGCGTTGAGGGTGACCGGGACGATGAGCGGGATGGTGCGTCGCAGCTTGCCGATCGGCCCGCGGCCGATCTTCTCCCACTCGTAGCCGCGGACGCGCTGCGCGTCGATGGTGGTCTGCATATCGGCGGCCAGCGACGGCACGAATCGGAATGTCAAGTCGAGCGCGTACGCGAACTTGTAGGGCACCTTCAGGCGCGCGAAGGTCGGACCGATGTCTCCCGGCGCGATGGCGAAGGCGATCGGGAAGCCGACCGCCGCCATCGACAGGAAGCGCGTGTACTGGACGACCGCGTAGGTGACCGACTCCGCAGAGATGGGGGTGCCGATCAGTGGCAGGCGGAAGTAGACGTGGAGATCAGCAGCGCCGAGGCCGCGAAGCTCGCCGCCGGTGATCAGCGTGTTGGTCACCACCACGAAGCTGACGAAAAAGAGCACGTAGGCCCAGTTCAGCCGCACCTCGCTGAACGGGATTCGGGCCGAGCGGTAGTAGAGGTACGCGATGACCGCCAGCGCGGCCAGGATCCTCAGATCCCAGACCTGGATGACGCTGAAGACGAAGAGCGCCAGGCCGATGACCAGCAGACGGGGGTCGCGGCGCGAGAGCCACGACCCCCGGCCGAGATAGCGCGGCGCGACATTCATCGCGCGAGGTCCGTCAGCGGCCCATGGACTCGCGCACGGGTTCCCAGGCCGCCACCAGGATGGGGGTCAGGATGGCGGCCACGATCACGTCGCTGATGACGGCTGGCAGGTAGTTAGCCGTCAGCGCGACACTGAAGCTGCCCGCCGTGCCGAGCCATAGGTCGGTAAACACGAAGAGGAGCCCGACGATCACCGCAATGGCAGAGGCGACTGCAGCGAGGACCAGCCGGTTGCCGATCATGTCGCGCAGCGAGTAGGCGAGGATGCCCGCCAGCAGGCCGACAAGCCCGTTCGCGACGCTCCAGTTCCAGGCGGTCAGCCCTCCATAGCCGCTCAGCTGGTCACCGAGTGCGTTGCCAACGAGGCCGACGAAGAGGCCGACCACAGGCCCGAAGGCGAAGCCGAAGAAGGTCACCAGAGCGAAGCCTGGGCGCAGCGACACGCTCGCGGTACCCGGCAGGATGAAGCTGAACTGGACCGCGATGGCATAGAGGGCGGCGCCGATCGCCGCGTAGACGATGGTCCGCGAATTGACCTCCCACATCGGGCTGGTGCTCTCGTCGCGGCCGAAGGCAGTGCTGGACATGAGCGGTCTCTCTCCTCCGAGTGTTGCTATGACACCCCCTCCAGGCTGGTTCAGGCTTCCCTGGTGGGCGGCCCTCCTTCCGCGACACTGCGACGCTCAGATTCGCTCGCGACCACGAGCTGCGCAAGGGCAGACGCGTCGAGGAATCGGGCCCCGCGTGGCCGGAGAGCGAGGTTGGCAACCATCAGCGAGGTCCGGTACAGGTTGCAGCTGAGCCAGCGCTCCTCATCCGCGATCACGTCCTCCGGTGCACCGTCCGCGACGACCTCGCCGTCACGGATCACAAGAATACGATCAGCGTGGGCCAGCGCAAGGTCCACGTCATGCGTGACGAAGTAGAGGCTCTCGAGCTCGGGGATGGCCTCGACCGCCTTCATGAACCGCGCCGCGCTTCTGTGATCCTGGCCGGCCGACGGCTCGTCCAGGATCAGGGTCGGCGGGCGCAAGGCCAGGCCAATCGCCAGCGCGAGGCGCTTCTGCTGCCCGAACGAGAGGGTGAGCGGCGGCCGCTCGAGGATCCCTTCTTCGTCGAGCGACGCGCGGCGCAGCGACTCGAATGCGGTCTCGTCGGCGTCGTCCATAGCCAGCCCGAGGTTCCGCGGCCCGAAGAGCAGCTCCTCGCGCACCGTGCGGGCGAAGAGCATCTGGCTGGGGCTCTGAAAGACGTAGCCGAAGACGCGGGCCAGTTCCGCCACGGTGCGGTCAGCGGCAAGCCGCCCGTCCACGCTCACTGATCCGGCCGACGGATCGACGAGGCGCATCGCGGTCCGGAACATCGTCGTCTTGCCTGAGCCATTCGGCCCCAGCACGGCGACGACCTGGCGAGCCCCCAGGCCAGCCGTCAGCCCTCGAATGACCTGCCGCCCGCCGAGCTCGACGTGCACGCGGTCGAATGCAAGCCGGATCGGCTTGGCCGGGCCTCGGGCCCTGGCGGGCGGTACCAGCTCCCGCGGTCCGGATTCCCTCGCCCGCTCGAGGACGACCTCGAACGGCAGTCGCACGGCCTCCGGATCGGCCATGCGCAGGAATCCGTCGACGGGGCCCAGGTAGCGCGCAACCCCCTCGTCGAGGTACAGGACCCGGTCCGGCCGCAGGACGAGCGCCTCCTCGACCCGGTGCTCGACGATGACGACCGCGTGACCGTCGTCCGCCAGCGCGCGCAGCGTGAGGAGCAAGCGCCGGGCGGTGGCCGGATCCAGGTTGGCGAGCGGCTCATCGACGACATAGAGGCGGGGCCTCAGCATGAGAGTGCCGGCCATGGCGACCAGCTGCCGCTCACCACCGGAGAGGCCGGCCGTATCACGCCCTGCCAGGGCCTCGATTCCGGCCTGTGCGATCACCTGGCCGATGCGCTCGCGAATCTGCGCCGGTGGCTGGCCGAGGTTCTCGGGACCGAACGCAAGCTCCGCCTCGACTGTGGAGCCGACGATCTGACGGGCGGGATCCTGCAGCATGGTGCCGACCACCAGCGAGGTGTCGCGCAGGCGCAGCTCGGCGGTCGAGCGGCCCTCAACGCGCACCACGCCCTGCAGCTCGCCGCGATAGGCGTGCGGTATGAGGCCATTGATGGCGCGAATCAGGGTCGATTTGCCGCAGCCCGAAGGGCCGGCCACAAGCAGCACCTCTCCGGGCTCGACCGTGAGCGACAGGTCTCGAATCGCCGGCTCCGATGCGCGACGGTAGCGGAAGGTGAGCGCTTCCACCTCGAGGAGCGGGGTGCCGTGCGTCGGCGTCAGATGGGCTCCAGGCGGATCGGCCGGTCGAGCTCGAGGCCGAACCGCTCGGCGGCGGACCCCTGGTTGACGCCGATCGCGAGGCCGGCGAAGTCGGCGTCCTCGTAGAGGAGGGGAGTGCCGATCGGCACCGCACCGAAGGTGGCGGCCCAGGGCACGACCGTCCGGTGGCCGTCGACGATGACGGCGATCGGCCGGCTCGGCTGCAGCCCACCCGCCACCGCCGCGAGATCGTCGGTCTGGCCCGCCAGGCGGCAGTTGCCGAACGTGTCGATGAAGAGCACGGTGCTATCCAGGCCACCGTCGCGTGCCGATGCATCGGGCAGGCTGAGGTCGACGATCTCGTCAGAAGGGACGCGCGGGCCAACCGACTCGAACGCGACTCCCGTGGCAAGGTGCGCCGCCACCGGCGCGAAGAGATCCCGTCCGTGGAACGTCGAGGAGACATGTGGCAGCCAGAGCGCAGGGTTCTCCAGGGCCCGAACCTCCGTGATACCCCCGAGCGCGCGAGAGGCCGGCATCAGGAGGCCGTTGTCGGGCCCGACCAGCAGGTCGCCGCGCCCGGCACGGATGGCGATCGGGCGGCGGGCCGTGCCGACCCCGGGGTCGACGACCGCGAGATGGACCCCGATCGGCAGGTAGGGCAGCGTGCAGGAGAGCAGGAAGGCACCGTCACGGACCGCGAAGCGGGGCACCGAGTGGGTGATGTCGCAGATCCGGGCCCCGGGCGCGATGCCCCAGATCACGCCGCGGCAGACCGCTGGCGCCGATGCCGCTCCACCGAAGTCGGTGAGAAATGAGACGAACGGGGTCTCCATCAGGCGAGCGTGATGCGGACGCGGTCGCCGATCGCGAGACCAAGCCGAGCGGCGGCGTTGCCCTGGTTGTCGGCCAGGGCGAGGCCACCCGAGCTGTCGACGTAGAGGAGCGAGGAGCCAACCGGAGCCAGCCCAAAGGTTGGGCGGAAATGGGTCGGTTCGCGCTGGCCCGCTCCGCCGTCGCCGCCGGTGAGCGAGACTTCCAGGCGCGGCTCCGCCTCCAGCGAGCCGATCGCCGCGGCCAGGTCGTCGCGGCCTCCCGCCAGCCGCACGTTACCGAAGCTGTCGACGTAGGTGACCGCGGTCTCGAGCGCCCCGTCGCGCACGGACGCACTCGGCACCGCGAGCCGGACCAGCTCCTCGAGCGCCAGGAGCGGGCCCAGCTGCTCGAAGGTGGCGGTGCCGGCGGCCAGGTGAGCAGCGACCGGCGCGAAGATATCGCGTCCATGGAAGGTCGCGGTGGTCGCGGGCAGCCAGTAGTGGCGGTTGGCGAGGATCCGCGCCTCGACGGCTCCTCCGAGCGCTTCGGCCGGGGGCAGCAAGAGCCCGTTGTCCGGCCCCACCAGCACGTCCCCGCGGGCGACCTTGATGGCGATCGGCCTGCGCTCCGTGCCGACGCCGGGGTCCACGACGGCCACATGCACGCCGATCGGCATGTACGGCAGCGAGGCGCGCAGGATCCAGGCCCCATCGGCGATGGCGTACTTGCGGACGTTATGGCCGATGTCGACGATCTGCGCCTCGCGGCAGATCGAGAGGATCACGCCGCGACAGGTCGCGGCAGCCCCGTCGAGGCCGAAATCGGTCAGGAAGGTGATGATCGGTCGCTCCACTGGCCGATCATACCGAGCCACGCTCCTCAGGCGAGTTGGACCCGCTCCTCGTACTTCGGCAGGTAGGCATCCATCCCCAGCTCGCTGCGGATGCGCTCGGCGAACGCCTCGGCCGCATCCGGATCACCGTGCACCACGAAGACCCGCTTCGGCGGATCGCCGGCCGAGGTGAAGTGGCCCAGCCAGGCGGCCAGCTCGTGCTCATCGGCGTGCGCCGAGAAGCCGCTGATCGAGCGCACCCGGCAGCGGACTGGGTACTCCTGGCGGTCGATCCGGGCGCTGGTTCCACCGTCCTGCAGGTGCCGTCCGAGGGTCCCCTCCCCCTGGTAGCCGATGAAGAGCAGCGTGCAGGCGGGGTCAGGCAGGAAGTCCTTGAGATGGTGAATGATGCGACCGCCGGTCAGCATCCCGGAGCTGGCGACCACCATCATCGGTCGCGGCTGGGTGCGGATCGACTTCGACTGCTCGACCGAGTTGGTGTACACCTCGCCGGGGTAATCGAGCGGGGAGTCGCCATGGCCGACGAGCTTTGCGGTCTCTTCGTCGTAGGCCTCCGGATGGCGGGCATACACGTCGCTCGCGCGCGAGGCCATCGGTGAGTCGAGGAAGAGGGGCAGATGAGGAATCCGCCCGTCGCGCAGCAGCTCGTCGAGGACCCAGATCAGCTCCTGGGTGCGCCCGATCGCGAACGAGGGAACCAACAGGACACCCTTGTCCTGGGCCGTGTCGGCAATCGCCTGCACCAGCTCCGCGGTCGCCTGCTCGTGCGGCGCGTGCTCCCGATTGCCGTAGGTCGACTCGACGAGGACGTACTCCGCGTGCGTGATCGGGGTCGGGTCGCGCAGGATGGGCGTGTCATCCCGACCCAGGTCTCCCGAAAAGACGACGGTCCGGGTCTGCTGGCCATCGCGCACCTCGAGCTGGATGATGGCCGATCCGAGGATGTGGCCGGCGTCGCGGAAGGTGGCGCGCATGCCATCGGTCACGTCGAGCGGGGTGTCGTAGGCCACCCCGTGCATCTTGCTCATCGTCTGGTCGACGTCGGCCGCCGTGTAGAGGGCCTCGCGCGTCTCCGCGCGAGCCGCGGGCTTCGCCTGGCGCATGCGGGCCGGCAGGTCGTGCGTGGTCTCGATCATCTCCTCTTCGCTGTCGGGAACCTCGGGCTCGGGGTGGCGTCGCTTCCAGCGCGCCGCGAACTCCTCCTGCAGCTTCGCGCTGTCGCGCAGGACGATCTCGATCAGGTCGGCGCTGGCGGCCGTGGCGTGAATCGGTCCGCGGAAGCCCCCCTTCACAAGGGCAGGCAGCCTTCCGCAGTGGTCGAGGTGGGCATGGGTCACCAGCACGGCGTCGAGTGAGCTGGGCGTGAATGCGAACGGGATGCGGTTGCGTGCGATCTCGTCCGGTGAGCCTTGAAACATGCCGCAGTCGACGAGCACTCGCCGGTCGCCCGCGGTGACCAGGAACTGCGAACCGGTGACCGTGCCGACCGCCCCCAGGAACTGGATCTCGATTCCCAACGCTGCCCCTTTCGGTGTCGAGTATGCCCATATCATTGGCCAATGGCCTTCCCGATCGAGCCGCCCATCGCGCCGATGCTCGCCAAGCCGACCCCCGCCATTCCGGATGGCGACGGCTGGCGCTACGAGCCGAAGTGGGACGGCTTCCGCGCCATCGCCTTTCGCGATGGTGATGAGGTCTACCTGCAATCGCGAGACCTCAAGCCCCTGAACCGATACTTCCCGGAGCTCGAGGCGCCGTTACGCGCCCTCTCGCGGACCCGCTACGTGATCGACGGCGAGGTCGTGATCGCGGGCGGCGCCGGCCTCGACTTCGAGGCGCTTCTGCTCCGCATCCATCCCGCGGCGTCGCGCGTGGCGATGCTGGCCGAGCAGAGCCCGGCCTCGTTCGTCGCGTTCGACTGCCTCGCCGATGG
>JALYTG010000122.1 GCA_030854405.1 Chloroflexota bacterium
CTGCGCCAAGCCGCGAGGCATCGCCGAGGACATGCTGGTCGACGGTGCGAAGATCGTCGGCGCTGCGAAACTGATCGAGCAGGTCGTCGAGGGCGCGAAGGTCATCAACATCGGCTGACACCGGCTCGGCCTAGAGGTTCGTCCCGCTCCGGAGCGCCTGCGCGACATCGGGGCGGGCGAGGAAGGTCGAGCGCAGGTCGTCCTCGATCCCAGCGACCATCGGCGACAGGATCGCTGCCGAGCGACCGATCTCCGCCGCGGCGTCGTCCACGGCACCGAGCTCGTCGTAGGCCCGGCCAAGCAGCACCCGGCTTCGCCACACGATCGGGATCTCCGGTACCGACATCGCCAGATCGAGGGCCACCTGGGCCCCCTTGACCGCGAGGGCATGCTCGCCGCGGAGGAAATCGGCCAGCGCGAGACCGAATTGCGCCCAGGCGCTGACAGCGGGGCTCTCGGAGCCTGCCGCGTCGCGGAGTCGACGTGCGGCTCTGTCCAGGCCGTCCGCGTCCGCGAGGTGCTCCCAGCAGAGCAGCTCCAGGCGGCCGGCGAGTACGAGCTGGAGCGGCGCTCCCTCGCCGAGGCGGGCCGCCTCGTCGAAGGTGGCTCTGGCGGCTTCCATGTCTCCTTCCTGAGCTTCGCGCCAGCCTCGCGCCGCAAGCACTGGGGGATGGAAGTACCGGCCGCCGACGCCGTCGCTCAGTGCGGCTGCGATCCTTCGCTCGTCATCGAGCCGCCCGAGGGCGCGGAGCTCTGCAAGCGTCCACATGCGCCAGGCTCGTGAGGCGAGCTCCAGGCGCGGGACGCCGACCCCGCCGGAGACCTCGACTGCCTCCTCGCCTGCCCGCGCAGCCAATCCCAGGTCGCCTCGCGACACGCTCAGGATCCCAAGAACCAGGAGTGCTGATGCCTCCCCCCGCCGATCCGCGATCTCCCGGCACCCTGCGAGGGACGCGGCGGCGATCGTGGCCGCCTCTTCCGACTTCCCCACGAGCCAGTTATGCCAGGCGAGGACGTACTCGTTTTGGTGGACGAGGGGACGCTGACCGAGGTCCCGAAGGAGAGCGTCAGCACGTTGGCCTTGGCGCAGCCCGTCGTCGAAGGGGCCGGTAAAGAGCCGTGTCTCGGCCAGGCCCAGCCGGGCGAGCGCTTCGCTCTCGCGGTCGCCGGAGGTCTGTGCCACCTCGAGCGCGCGCTCGTGGAAAGAGAGGGCCCGGGGCCAAGCTCCCTGCCCGGAGGCCATCGAACCGGCGGTGAAAAGCAATCGGACAGTGATGTCCTCGGCGCCGGCCCTTTCAGCGGCGTCCAGCGCATTCGGCAGCGCTGCTTCGCCCTCCTCGTATCGATCCTGGTTCCAAAGTACGTGGACGAGCGCGGCGAGCGCCCTGGCCTCGAGCCACAAACGCGGGCGCCCGGGCGCACGTGCGGCGGCCAGCGCTTGCTCGTAATCGGCCTGGGCCTCCGCGAACCGGCCGAGCTGCTCGCAGGCCTCGCCCCGCGAGAGCGTCGCTTCGGCGAGGACGAGGGTCGACTGGTCGGAGGCCAGCGCGCCGATGGCGGCGAGAGCCTTGTCGTACCAGCGGATCGCTTCCTCCGCCGCGAAGACCCGACGATGGCGGTGACCCGCCAACATTGAGTATCTCGCGGTGCGTTCGTGGTCCCCGGCTTCCTGAGCGTGGTCGGACAGGATCTCGGCGAACTCCTCGTCGCGCCCGCTGGTCGCCTCCTCGACCCAAGTGACCACAGCCGCGTGCGCGTCTGCCCGCCGAGCGCGAGGCACGCCCGCGTACGCGACGTCGCGCGTCAGGATGTGGTTGAAGATCAGTTCCCGCTCGCCGGCGATCGTCGAGGTCTCGCGTTCCCGGACGAGGCCTGCGTCGACGAGAGCGTCGACCGCGGCCTGCGGGTCGGAGGATCCGAGCCGCGCCACCGCACCCTGCCAGAACGCTCGCCCGACGACTGCCCCGTCCTGGATTGCGCGCTTCTGGGCGGGCGGCAGGAGGTCGATCCGGGAGGCGATGACGCCCTGGACGGTGTCGGGGAGAGACGAGGGCAACTCCCGCGTCACGGTCCAGGAGCCGCTCCGCCGCTCGAGCGTCCCGTCGTCGACCATCATGCGCAGCAGCTCGCCGGCGAAGAAGGGGTTGCCCTCGGATCGGTCGACGATCCGGTTAACGACCTCGTTCGGCATCCGCCCGCCGAGGTGCTCGCCGATGAGGGCCGTTGTCTCCGACGGCGACAGCGGGGAGAGCGCGATCGTCGTGGTATTCCAGAGCCCGGCGCTCCAGGCAGGACGGCGGTCCCACAGTTCATGGCGGGCGATGCACAGCAGGAGCAGGGGCCCCGAGACGCGGGCGGCGAGGACTTCGATCAGATCCAACAGGCTGGCATCCGCCCAGTGGATGTCCTCGATCAGGGCAATGAGCGTTTCCTCAGCGGCCATTGACTCGAAGTACCGCCGCCACGCGCCCGAGATCAGCTTCTTGGCTGCTTCCGGCTCGGATCCGGCCAGTGGATCGGCCTCAGATGCGATTCCCATCGAGGACAGCAGCACCTGGGTAGTGCCCAGCCTGTCGCCTGCTCGGGCGAACCGAGGGTTCAGGTGCGCCCGTGCCTTGGCCAGCATCACGTCCGGAGCGTCGCTGTCCAGGATCCCCGCGTCGGCCTTCAGCATTTCCGCCAGCGGCCGATAGGCGAGTCCGGCGCCGTACGGCGGGCATCGTCCGCGCACGACCCGGACAGACTGCCCACCAACGCCTTCGGCGAACTCCCAGGCAAGTCGACTCTTGCCGATGCCTGGCGGCCCCACGATCGTTACGAGATTCGGGCTGGACCCTGTCGTGGTGCGGGAGAGGAGAAGCCTCAGCAACTCGAGCTCGTCGTGCCTCGCCACGAGCGGCGAACCGAACCTTCTGAGGCCAGCCGAGGGGCCGCCGTCAGCTACCACCTCCCAGACCGCCAGTGGCTGACTGATGCCCTTCGCGTGCAGGTCGTCCAGTTGCCGGTATGCGATCGCGTCGCGCGTATACCGCCAGGTCCGTTCGCCGACGACGATCGCGCCGGGCGCGGCGAGCGACTGGAGGCGAGCCGCGACGTTTACCGGTTCGCCGACGACGTATCCCTCGTGCTCCGCGTGGTGTGCGGCGAGGACGTCACCGGTGTTGACCCCCACGCGAATGACCAGATCGCCGCCCGCCACGCTCGCGAGCCGCTCGTTGAGGGCCGGAAGCCGTGCCTGCATCGCGGTTGCTGCGTGGACCGCGCGAATCGGGTCGTCCTCGTGTGCGGCCGGCACCCCAAATACGCCCACGATCGCGTCACCGATGAATTTCTCGATCGTCCCCCCAAAGCGTTCAATCTCCTCCACCATCGCCTCGAAGAACGGCCGAAGGACGCCGCGAAAGTCCTCCGGATCCAGTCGCGCCGCAAGCTCGGTCGACCCCGCCAGATCGGCGAAGAGAACGGTCACGACCTTGCGCTCTTCCGCCGCAGGCACTGGTGCTGCCATCGCGTTGGTTGCCTGGGCACCCCCCGGCTCGGCTTCGAGCTCGGCGCCACAGCTGCCGCAGAAACGGAAGGACGCCGGCGACGTCGCGCCGCAGGAGCGGCACACGCGCTCCAGCAGAGCACCGCACGACCCGCAGAATCGCAGTCCAGCCGCGCTCGGTCGTCCGCAACTCGGGCAGGCGACTTCGCTCATGGGTGTAGATGACGTTCGAGCATCTCGCTCCGAAAGAGGAACTCCCGCAGATTCGATTCTCGCCGTGTTCGCCCTGCGACTCAAGAGCCCGTCGCGCTCGGATCCCTGAGATGCCTTGCGGTCATCGCTGCCCGCGATACGCTTGCCGCATGGTCGTGAAGGTGAGCTGGCACCGGGCCCTGGCGTGGCGGATGCAGCGGCAGCTGCTGGATCCGGTCGGCGGACTGCCATTGGCGGGTGTGGTCCGGATCGGTCGTTTGACCCTCGGATGACCGCATCGGTATCCTCTTCCTCGATGAGCGTTGTGCTAGGCATTTCGCACTCATCGGTGCTCAGGCCCCTTGTCGGTCTGAGCATAAATCGCGTGGCGGAGTAGCTCAGTGGTAGAGCAGGGGACTCATAAGCCCTTGGTCGGTGGTTCGAATCCGCCCTCCGCTACCAACCCGCTTGACGATCTCGCGGCCGCGGTGGCACGCGGCGCTGCGGCCATTGGCATCCCGACCGGCGCGTCGCTCCTCCTCGCCGTCTCCGGTGGCCCCGACTCGATGGCGCTCCTGCACGGAGCTGCCCGCCTCGGCAAGTGGCGGCTGACCGTCGCTCACCTCGATCACGGTCTCCGGCCCGACTCAGCCGCTGACGCATCCTTCGTGACCGATGCGGCCGGTGCCCTGAACCTCTCCTCCACCGTTCGTCGGACCGATGTCGCTGCCCTCGCGAAGGCCGAGGATCGCACCGTCGAAGAGGCTGGGCGCGAGGCGCGCTACCGCTTCCTGGAGGAGGTCGCAACCGCCGATGCGCTCATCGTCACCGCGCACACCGCCGACGACTCGGCCGAGACGATCCTCCTCAACCTGGCGCGGGGCAGCGGGCTGACGGGGGCGAGCGGCATCCCGCAGCGACGGGGGCGCGTGGTGCGGCCGCTGATCGGGGAGCGTCGCGCGAGGCTCCGCCGGGCGCTTGACGGAGCCGGCATTGCGTACCGGCTCGACCCGACCAACGATCAGCTCGACGCGGCGCGCAACCGTATCCGCCACGAGGTGATGCCGGCGCTCGAACGCCTCAACCCGGCCGCGGTCGAAGCGCTGATGCGCTTCGGCCGGCTCGCGGCGGATGACGACGCTCTGCTCGACGCCATCGCCGCCGCGGAGCTCGCAGGGCGGCGGACGGCGGAAGGTGTCATCGACTGGCTTAACCCGCCGGCGCGGGCTCTGGGACGTCGCGTGCTGCGGCTGGCGATCGGTGATCCGGCGCCAAGCCTCGAGCGGATCGACGCGCTGCTTGATGCCGCCGAGGGGACGCGCGGCGGACTCCGCATCGAGCTCGGCGCGGGGCGTAGCGCCTCGGTCCGTGAGCGCACCATCAGCCTGCTGTGACCCACCGGTACCGTCGGCGCGTATAGATAGGTACAGCGGTAGCCTGATCGGCTGTTTGTTCGATGGCGGTCGCCGCACCTATACTTCAGCGGCTTGTGATATGTATGCAGGTACGGTGATCGGCTATTTCGGCGCCGAGCGCTGATCCCTACAGAGGCGAAAGAGAACCTTAACGTGAGCAGTCGCATCGTTCGCAACAGTGTCGTGCTCGTGGTCCTGGCGGTCTTCGGGCTGGCGGTGCTGTGGACGTTCATGGTCGAGGGCAACCAGGCCCCGGCCTATACCTACAGCCAGCTCCTTGCTGACGCGAGCAAGGGCAACGTCGACTCGGTCACCCAAGATGGCACGAAGCTGAGCGTGAAGCTCAAGACGCTGGATCAGCCGAAGAGCGTCACCGTCGCGTCGCCTGACCTCAACTACCGCGCCGAGGTCTGCCAGGCGGCGGGCGCGACAGACCCGGCTGGCTGCGGCAATATCAACTACTCCTTCGTCGAGGCCAGCGCAGCCGGCCAGTGGCTGGGGCTGCTGGTCACCGCGCTCCTACCGGTCCTCCTGATCGGCGCCTTCATCTTCTTCATGATGCGCCAGGCGCAAGGGACCAATAACCAGGCGATGAGCTTCGGCAAGAGCCGCGCGCGCATGTTCCTGGGCAACAAGACGGTGGTGACGTTCAACGACGTCGCCGGGGTCGACGAGGCGAAGCAGGAGCTGACCGAGGTGGTCGAGTTCCTCAAGTACCCCGAAAAGTTCAACTCCCTCGGTGCGCGGATCCCGCGCGGCGTGCTGCTGGTCGGCCCGCCGGGCACCGGCAAGACCCTGCTCGCTCGCGCGGTTGCTGGCGAGGCGGGCGTACCGTTCTTCAGCATCTCCGGCTCCGAGTTCGTCGAGATGTTCGTGGGGGTCGGCGCCTCTCGCGTGCGTGACCTCTTCGAGCAGGCGAAGCGCAACTCGCCGTGCATCGTGTTCGTCGACGAGATCGACGCCGTCGGGCGCCAGCGCGGAGCCGGGCTGGGCGGCTCGCATGACGAGCGCGAGCAGACCCTGAACCAGATCCTGGTCGAGATGGACGGCTTCGACACGAACACGAACGTGATCGTGGTGGCCGCCACCAACCGGCCCGATGTGCTGGATCCCGCCCTGCTGCGGCCCGGTCGATTCGACCGCCAGGTGGTCCTCGACCGTCCCGACATCAAGGGCCGGCGCGAGATCCTCAACGTGCACATCAAGGGCAAGCCGCTCGACAAGACGGTTGACCTCGAGGCGCTCGCGCGACGCTCGCCGGGCTTCTCCGGTGCCGACCTCGCCAACCTCGTCAACGAGGCGGCGATCCTGGCGGCACGCCGTAACAAGAAGTCGGTCGGCAACTCGGAGTTCAACGAGGCGGTCGACCGCGTCATCGCAGGCCCCGAGCGCCGCAGCCGAATCATCTCCGAGGAGGAGAAGGAGATCATCGCCTACCACGAGGGCGGCCACGCCGTCGTGCAGCGCGTTCTCCCCAAGTGCGACCCGGTCACCAAGGTGACCATCGTCTCGCGAGGGATGGCGCTCGGCTACACGATGAGCCTTCCGTCCGAGGACCGATACCTCCATTCGAAGAGCGAGTTCGAGGACAAGATCGCCGGCATGCTCGCCGGCAACGTTGCCGAGACGCTCGTCTTCGGCGATACCACCACAGGCTCTTCGAACGACATCGAGAAGGCCACTGCGCTGGCCCGTGCAATGGTCACGCAGTACGGCATGAGCGAGAAGCTCGGGCCGCTCGCCTTCGGTAAGAAGGAGGAGATGGTCTTCCTTGGCCGCGAGATCAGTGAGCAGCGCAATTACTCCGACGAGATCGCCTCGCAGATCGACTCCGAGGTACGCCTGATCATCGAGAACGCGTTCGAGCGCGCCAAGGAGGCGCTGACCTCGCATCGCGAGGTGCTCGACAACCTGGCCGCTCTGCTGGTCGAGAAGGAGACGATCGAGTCCGACGAGTTCGAGGCGCTCTTCGCCGGGCATCCGCCGCGCGCGGGTGCCAGCCCGACCATGCGTCGCATCCGCGACGAGGCGGAGGAGGGGGCGGAGCAGGGGACCGATGTCGTCACCAAGGGCGACAAGGTCAAGCCTCGCCGTAGGGGTCCGGCTCCCCAGCCAGCCTAGTCCGATGAGGCCCGGCCGATCGCCGGGCCTCTCACTGGCCGGGAC
>JALYTG010000020.1 GCA_030854405.1 Chloroflexota bacterium
GCTCTGGCCACTGGCCAGGTAGGCGACCGGCACGCCGGGTGCGAAGCTGGCGGCGCTCAGGTTGGCGGCGGTGGCGTAGCGGTCGGCGCCGGCGATGCGGCTCACCAGCTTGGCGGTCGTGAAGGTCGACGACGCGGTCGCCAGCGGATTCCCCGCCTGATCGTGGATGGTGCTGCGCAGGACGATTCTGTACTGCGCGTCAGGGCGAAGCGGCGAGACGGGAGTCAGGCTTGCACGGTTCTGAGCGCTCGCGTAGCTGAGGGTGGTCGGAACAGCATTGTCCGCCGCATCGCGCAACGTGAGGCTGGTGGTGTCGACGCCGCTCACAGGCTCGCTGAAGACCAGATCAACCCGTGCCGCGACCGACACATGGGTCGATCCGGGAGCCGGGCTCCAAGAGCTGACGACAGGAGCGACGTCGTCGAGGTAGACGCCGCGAATGGTGTAGGTGCCGGGGCTGCCGTTCGGGAACCAGTTCACGACCCTGAAGACGAAGCGGGCCGCAGAAGTCGGGTGCAACACCACCGTTTCGACGGCGGACGAGTTGGACGTGTCGTCCGAGTGGCCGACCAGGGCACCGGCGGAGTTCCAGGCATCGACGATCGGATCGATTGGAAGCGAGCTCATCGACGAGCGCACATTGTCGACGAGAGGTGTGACGGTCACCTCGAGCCGGCCGGCGCGCGGCACGCTGAACGCGAAGTGGTCAACGTCCGAGGCTGGGTGAATTGTCGGCTGCCAGGTGGTGCCCAGCGGCAGGGCATGAGCGGTTGCGATGGTGTTGTTCGGCTCGAAGCTGTCGCCCGTTGCTGAGACGACCAGCGCGGCTGAGCCACCGACCGCCCTCAGCGCGTTGACGCGACCCTTGCCGTAGCGGTCATCCCAACCGGTGTAGCCGAGGTCGTCGACCGTAGCCAGCAGCCGGTCGACGACCTGCTGGTTGGTCCAGGTCGGGTTGCGCGCCCGGATCAGCGCAACGACGCCCGCCGTGTTCGGCGCGGAGAACGACGTTCCGCTGACGGACATGTACGAGCTGCCTCCCGCGCTCGTGGTCGAGCAGCCCCCGCAGTCGGTGGTCTGGATATCCGCTCCCGGAGCGCTGACGTCGACCGCGCTCCCGAAGCTCGACCAGTTGGTGAACTCGTCATCCGCTTGGGTGGCCGTGACCGAGATCACGTTCGGGTAGCTGGCCGGGTAGAAGTTCTCCGCCCGACGGTTGTTCCCGGCGGCTCCGACGAGGACGGCGCCCTTGCTCCAGGCGTAGTCGACGGCGGACTTGACCGCCGTGTCATACGGAAAGCCGCCGATGCTCATGTTGATCACGTCGGCTCCGCGGTCGGCCGCGTACCGGATGCCGCGCGCCAGGTCGGAGGTGAACCCGCTGCCGGTCGAGTCCATCACCTTGACCGGCAGAATCTTGTCGCTCCAGCTGATGCCGGCGATCCCGATCGCATTGTTCGGAGTGGCGGCAATGACGCCGGAGACCCATGTGCCGTGATTGTGGTCGTCCGCGGGCCTTCGATCGCCGTTGACGAAATCCCAGCCATTGACGTCGTCGACGAAGCCGTTTCCGTCGTCGTCCTTTCCATTCGTCTCGCGCCCGGAGCCGGACTCGCCGGGGTTGACGTAGATGCGGCCGGCAAGGTCCGCGTGGACGAACGAGATCCCGGTGTCGAGCACGGCGACTACGTTTGCGCCGCCGCGGGTAAACGACCAAGCGTCCCGCACGCGCATCCGGTCGAGCGAGTACTGGCTGGCCGAACGCGGGTCGTTGACGGGCACGGCGGCGACGCCGCCGGCCAACTCGACCCGATAGTCGGGCTCGGCCCAGGCGATCGCCGGATCAGCCCGCAGCTCGGTGATCACCTGCTCGACGGGGCGTCCGTTGGTCTTCAGGACGGCCTGGTCAGATGCGAGGAGGGCCTGGTCGGATGCGGGGACGGCCTGGTCGGATGCGGCGGCATGCACCTGGCTTGCCCGCGTCAGGCCGTGGGCCTGCTGCACGGCATTCGCCTTGGCGGCATCGCGAAAGCCGACCACCACCCGGTCCGGCGCGTGGGCGGCGACCGATCCACTCGACTGCTTTCCTTGCACCGGCGGAGCGGCAGCGACCGGCTGCGTCGCGACGAGCAGCGCCGAAAGAATGAGGATGAGGCTGAGCAGCGGGGCGAACGGGCGGGGCACTGGGCTTGGAACTCCGAGGTAACGGCGGCGGCACCTTAGCACCGTCCAGAGGTCGCATTCCGACGATAGGCTCACACCCCGCTCAACAAAACCCTTCGATCGTCCCGAATTCCGGCGCGATGGTACCGATCAGTCGGCGAGCAGCTCCCGCAGGCGCTGGCTGGCGGCAGCGACCGCCCTTCCGCGGTGGGAGATCCGGTCCTTCTCCGCTTCGGGCAGCTCGGCGTTGGTGAGACCTGACGGCAGCTCGAAGACCGGGTCGTAGCCGAATCCACCGCTCCCGCGCCGCGCCCGGGTCACGCTGCCCTGCATGACTCCACTGAAGAGCTCGATCCCAGGGTCGGCCTCTGTCGGCACGCCGATGGCAAGCCAGCAGACCATCCGCGCGCGCCGGTCGGTCGCATCGTCGATCTGCTCCAGGAGGGCGGCCACCCGGTCGGCCACGTCGGGGCCGCCGAACCTGCCGGTGCGGACACCCGGACCCCAGTCCAGCGCCGCGGCCTCGAGTCCGGAGTCATCGGCGAGCACCAGCAGGCCGGAGGCGCGACAGAAGGCGTCGGCTTTGGCCGTTGCGTTTTCCGCGTAGGTCTCGTATGGCTCCGGCACCTCGAGCCGCAGCCCGATCTGGGCCGGGCCCACCACCTCGGCCGGCAGGTCGCCCAGCAGCCGCTCGAATTCCCGCAGCTTTCCGGCGTTGTTCGTCGCGACCAGGAGCTGCCTCACTCGCCGGGCACAGCCTCGACGGCCTGAGCCTGTAGCTCGAAGAGCTGCCTGATCCCGGCGGCCCCCAGGTCCACCATCAGGTTCATCTGCTCTCTGCTGAACGACCGATGCTCAGCGGTCGCCTGCAGCTCGACGAATCGGTCGTCATCGGTCATGACCACGTTGAAGTCGACCTCGGCCGCGGAATCCTCCGCGTAATTGAGGTCGAGCAGCAGCTGGCCGCCCACCATCCCGACGCTCACCGCCGCCACCTTGCCGGTCAGAAGCTGGCCCATTCCGTACCGCTTCAGAGCGCGCGCGAGTGCGACGTATGCCCCCGTGATGCTCGCCGTGCGCGTGCCCCCGTCGGCCTGGATCACGTCGCAATCCAGCGTGATCGTGCGTTCGCCAAGGCGGGAGAGGTCGATCACCCCGCGCAGCGACCGCCCGATGAGACGCTGGATCTCGTGAGTCCGCCCGCCGATCTGCCCGCGAGCCGATTCCCGCTGGCTGCGCTCCGTGCCCGCGCGCGGCAGCATGCTGTACTCGGCGGTGACCCAGCCGCTCCCCTTGCCCCGCATCCAGCCGGGCACCCGGTCTTCGATCGTCGCGGCGCAGATGACCCTCGTATCCCCGACCCTGATCAGCACGGATCCCTCGGCGAACTTCAGGTAATCGGGCACGATCTTCACGGGCCGGAGTTGGTTGGGGACTCGTCCATCCGGGCGGTGGGGCGCGGCGACGCTGCTCATCTCGGGGCCGATTCTAGTGCCTCGCTCCGGGGGCATGCGCTACCATCGCTGGTCATGCGCCTCCTCGTCGTCACCGGCCGATATCCGACCGCGGATCGTCCGGACGCCGGCAGCTTCGTCGCGGGCCGCCTGGAGGGTCTGGCTGGTGTCACCGTGATCGCGCCACAGCGCTACGACCGCCCGGCGTGGCTCCGCTACCTGGTCCTCCTCTGGCGAGCGGTCACGGCGCGGGGCCCTTTCAGCGGGGCGGAGGGCCACTTCGTTCTGCCGAGCGGGCCGATCGCCCTGGTCGCCGCGCGCCTCCGCGGCATCCCGCTGGTGATCTACGCGCATGGGGGTGATGTTCGTGAGCTGGCACACGTCAACCCTCTCCTCGGCTGGCTTGCCCGGACCGTGTTGCAGGGCGCGGCGGTGACGGTCACGAATTCGACCGTGACAGCGGCCCAGGTCCGGCGCCTTGGGGTCGAGGCTGAGGTGGTGCCACCCGGCGTGGACCTCTCTCGCTTTCGGCCGACCCCTCGGCCCGCGCAGCGGCGCGTCCTCTACCTCGGCGGCTCGGCGCCTCTGAAAGGCTACGAGGTGGCGCGCGCGCTTGCGGACACGCTGCTCGGGCCGGGCCTGCGGGTCGTTGGACACGACGACCTGCCGGCCTTGCTGGCCGAGCACGACGTCGTGCTGGTCCCCTCGCAACAGGAACCCTTTGGGCTCGTGGCGGCCGAAGCGATCGCCGCGGGTCGTTGGGTCGTGGCACGCGCGGTCGGCGGCCTCCCCGAGGTGATCGAGGATGGTGTCAACGGCACGCTGGTGTCCGACGGTGACTTCGCGAGGGCGTTGGCCGCCATCCCGGACTACGACCCGGAGCGGGTGGCCGCAACTGCCGGCCGGTTCTCGATCGAGGTGCACCGGGCGGCCATGGAAGCGATCTGGAATCGCGTCCTGGCCTCCGGCTCACGGTCAGGCGGCCGCTAGCTCGAGGGAGCAGCGGGTCCCCTAGACGGCAATCCCACGAGCGCGGGCTTCGGCTTCGAGGATACGCAGCGAGTAGGCGGCGGCGTTCGCATAGCTGGCGCTACGATAGTCATTGCCCCAGCTCGTGCGCCCCCAGCGCGGCGGCCCCGTGCGCCATTCGGCCCTGTAGCGAGCCTGAAGGATGCGGTACGCATACGCTTCGGCCGCGGCCTGCGAGGTGCGGGCATACAGGGGCCAGCCGGGGATCCCGTACAGGGCCGGGACGAAGCGGGCCTTGATCAGGTTCCAGAGATCGGCGGTGCCGGTATCCATTCCGAGCGACCAGATGCCCACACCTGCGAGGCGGCTGTTATCGACCAGGTCGTACTTCACACGCAGGGAGGCCGGATCGTCGTAGTAGCCCTGCCGCCATGTCTTGTTGACGCTGTCGTACCAGGTGTACCAGGGGACCCTGCCGAGTGCGTCCCAGCGACGCCCGTACTGGGCGGCCTGCGGCCTGTGGCCGGTGTAGAAGTACGCGTAGGAGGATCCCGGCGCATCGATCTTCGAGGTCGGGCACGGGTCCGGCGTGACCTTGCGGCATGTGATCGAGTTGACCGAGCTGTTCTGTGTCGGCCAGGTGCGTCCGTAGTAGGGGACCCCCCAGATCAGCTTGGAGGAGGGCGCCGCGACAAGGTAGGCGGCGAGCGCATCGGTGGCATCGAATATGTACTGGCTGTCGTACGCAGCCACGCCTCCGGCCCGCGACGAGCCCGACCAGCTGAAGTCGTAGGCCATCACCATCAAGGCGTCGGCTGCGCCGGTCGCAGTCAGGGCAGTCACGTCGTAGCCGGTCGCCCATGTCGCGGCGCCGGCCATGGTGTCGACCGTCAGATAGGAGCGCGCTCCGGCCCTCACCATGCCCGCCTTCAGCTCGCGGACGAAGGTGGTGAACGATGCGCGCAGCGAAGAGGGGACCGGCTCGAAATCGACGTTCACTCCGTCGGCGCCCCGGGCCTTGACGAGAGCGGCGATCAGGCCGACCAGCCGCGCGCGATTTATCGGGTTGGTGAGGAGGGTCCCCATGGGGCCGTAGTCGCCGTTCCAGGCCATGAAGGTGATGGTCGGGACGACACGAACGCCGCGGGCGTGGGCTGCATTGATGACACCGGTGAGGGCGGACGAGGTCCAGCCCGACCAGGTTGATCCGTTCTGCGTCAGGGTACCGTTCGACTGGGCGGCGATCCCGAAGTACGCAATCGTCGAGAGGAGGTCGTACCGCAGCGAGCCCAGGGTGTTCGCGTCGAGCATCCAGTACGGCAGGAAGCCCAGGACCTCCTTGCGAAGGCGGTTCGGCAGGCTTCCGCTGGGACCGATGGAGGAGACCGAGCCGCCCAGGCCGTCCGCAGCCGTGCGGCCCGCGTCGGGCTGCGCCAGCGCAACGGAAGGCTGCGCGCCGTTCTGCAGTGGCGGAGCGTCAGGATACTCAGCCAGCATCTCGGCGTGGACCGACTCGGCGAACGGGCTCGGGGGGGATGGCAGGATCTTCCCGTTCGCGAGGGTCACCGGGGCATTCTCCGGGTCGGCCCCAAATGCTGGGCCAGACATGGCGGCTGACGCGACCAGCCCCACCAGAAGGCTGGCTGCGATGTGGCGGATATTCACGAGCGCGGGTCTCCCTCCACGTGCGGCCGCCGATATCCGGCCGCCAATACGCGTATCTGCACCGTACCGATCATGCGCTCCGAGCCCTATGGTACGAACGGCAAGCCCCCGCCGCCGCTAGTTCCAGAGGGCGGCGATGGCGTTCTGCACGGCGCTGCTGACGCCGGCGCTGCCACCCACGATGATGACCTGGGCCGGGTTCAGGCGGCGCAGCTCGCTGGCCACCGCAGCGGGCAGGCTGTTGGGCGCCACCAGCAGGATCGGCACCCCCGCCCGGCCGGCCACCGGTCCAGCGCTCAGGCCGTCGGGATAGTTGCTGCCGGTGGCCACGTACACCGTGGCCGGGCCATCGGCCGCGAAGCTGGCGGCGCTCAGGTTGGCGGCGGTGGCGTAGCGGTCGGCGCCGGCGATGCGGGTCAGCGTGCCGCTGGTATAGGGGGCCAGACCGGCAGCCACCGTGTCGGAGATGATGCCGCTGCCGCCCAGCAGCACGAGGCGGCCCGGCGTCAGGCGCGCCAGCTCAGCGGCGGTGGCCTGCGGGATGGCGTCATGCGTCAGCAGCAGGATGGGTCCCCCGTCGCGCCCGGCCACGGGACCGCCGGCCAGCGCATCGGGGAAGCTCTGGCCACTGGCTAGGTAGACGACCGGCACGCCGCGCGCGAAGCTGGCGGCGCTCAGGTTGGCGGCGGTGGCGTAGCGGTCGGCGCCGGCGATGCGGGTCACCCCGCCGCTTGTGTAGCTCGCCAGCTGGTCGGCCACCACGTCGGAGACGCTGCCCGGCCCGCCCAGCAGCACGATGCGCCCGGGCGCCAGGCGGCGCAGCTCGTTGGCGGTGGCCTGCGGGATGGCGTCACGCGTCAGCAGCAGGATGGGTCCCCCGTCGCGCACCGCCAGCGGACCGCCGGCCAGCGCATCGGGGAAGCTCTGGCCACTGGCCAGGTAGGCGACCGGCACGCCGGGTGCGAAGCTGGCGGCGCTCAGGTTGGCGGCGGTGGCGTAGCGGTCGGCGCCGGCGATGCGGCTCACGGGCACGGTCGGTATCACGGCTCCGCTGGGCGTCTCGGCCGGGTTGCCCGCGAACGCGTACCAGTAGTCCGTGCCGAGATAGTTGGCGGTCGTCTTCTGGATCCAGACCTGATCGGGCCCACCCGTGTTGGGGTCGGGGTGCGGGAAGGTGCGCAGGGCAGACGCGCTGTAGCCGTTTCCGGCCTTGAAGATGCTGCCGTAGGTCATGTTCGGATTGCGCAGGATCAGGTCGACCACCTTCGACGAGCCCTGCCACATGTCGCTCGCGAAGTAGGCGCGGGCCCCCATCGCCAGCACACCGCGCGAGTAATAGCCGACTCGCGCCTTGGCTGTCGCTTCGGTCGCGCCCCGAGTCTCTCCGGCTCCCGGCGTGTAGCAGGCGTTGGAGTAGATCATGTTGAAGCCGGCGGCGGGATGCGCATTGGCCTTGATCCAGGCCTCGCCGTAGTACTTGAGATTCGAGTCGGTGCACGAGGTGCCACCGTTGGCCAACCCCCAGCCGTTGACCGAGTTCGGATCGAGGGTGGAGCTGTACGGATTCGGGAAGCCGTTCCCATGCCCCAGGTAGACGATGGTGTTCGCCCCCTGCACCGCAGCCAGCACCTTCGTCGCCGTCGCGTCTTTGCAGTACGCCTTGACGACGGTGGCGCCGGCGGCTGCGGCCGTGGCTGCGATCTGGTCAGCCCATGGCACGTAGTTGCTCGTGCTGATGGCCGTCGGCCCGACGATGATGGCGACCTTCTGGGCCGGGGCGGCGGCGTGGGTCGCCGGCGGAGCGGCGGCGAAGGCCGCGCTGGAGATCAGCAGGGTGGCGACGAGCAGAGCGCGCTTGGAAAACGGCAATGAGGACTCCTGGTGAGGGCACTGGCGGTGACCGATCGACCCTATCTCCCCGACCGGTGCGAGCCTATGGCGCGATGGTCCGCTCGGTCGGGCGTCCGAAGGAGCCATGTGCGTGGACGCACCCACGCGGAGGCCGGGCCCTCAGCCCTGTGTGAACGCCAGCACCACCAGCACGCGCTCGATCGCCCGCGCGTCGACCGCGGGGCGCACGAAGCCGGTCTGGGTCAAGGCGTTGGCATCGGTCTCGACGGCCGCTATGCGGCCGATCAGCAGTCCCTTGGGATAGGAGCTCTGCGCACCTGGAGCCACTGAGAGACCGGCACTCACCACCGTGTCGCCCTGGGCGAGCCGCTCCGTGACCGGGACCTTGATGAAGAGAAGCTGGCCGCCGAGCTGGCCCGTGATCTCGCCCAGGGCGCGCGTCTGCTGGTCGACCGCGATAACGCTGGAGCGGGTATCGACGATGAAGCGCACCAGTGCGGTCGCATCGTTGACCTGCACGATCGTGCCCGCCAGCGCGCCCGTCCCGCTGGCACTCGCGACCACCGGCATGCCGACACGCACGCCGTCCCGGGTTCCAGCATCGATCCCGACCTCCCAGGCGAAGTTCGACGGGTCGCGGCCGGTGATGCGTGCCGGCAGGACCTTCATATCGAGTGCCTTGCTGATCTTCAACAGGTCACGCAGCTGCGCGTTCTCGTGCGCAGCTTCGGTGAGCTCCGCAACCCGCCGCTCGTCGCCCGCCAGCTGGTCGCGCAGCCGGTTGTTCTCGCTGCGCAGCCGATCGATCTCCCCGATCGCCCCGGCCAGCCCGGCCACACCATCGCCGATCCCGGCGATGGCCCCGCGCACCGGCTCGAGCGCCCGCGCCGTCACCTGCTGCAGGGCCACGGCCTGCTCCGTGCGCGAAGCGAGCAGCATCAGGAGCGAGAGGATCGTGAACACGGCGAACCAGAGCCCGGCGCTGGTTCGGCGATGCGGGCTTCCACCGAACATCGGCTAGCGCGGAGCGCGCGTGAACTGCTCGGTGACCAGCACCCGCTCCAGGCTGTCGAGCTCCTCGAGCACGCGCCCAGTTCCGCGCACCACGCAAGTGAGCGGGTCGTCGGCGATGTGAACCGGCATCTGGGTCGCTTCCGCAACGCGCTTGTCGAGCCCGGCCAGCAGCGCGCCGCCGCCGGCGAGGACGATCCCCTGGTCCATGATGTCGGCCACCAGCTCCGGCGGAGTCTCCTCGATCGTCTCCTTGATCGCCTCGATGATCTGGACCACCGACGGCTCGAGCGCTTCGCGGATCTGGTCGCTGCCGACCTCGATGCTGCGTGGCAAGCCGGTCAGCAGGTCCCGGCCGCGAAAGGTCACCGTGCGGTCGCTCGCGTTCGGGTAGGCGGAGCCGACGGCGATCTTGATCTCCTCCGCGGTCCTCTCGCCCATCAGCAGGTTGTATTCGCGCCGCGCGAACCCGACGATGTCGACGTCCATCTCGTCGCCGCCGATGCGGATCGATCGGCTGACCACGATCCCGCCAAGGCTGATGACGGCCACTTCGGTCGTCCCGCCGCCGATGTCGACGATGAGCGAACCGGATGGCTCCGCCACGGGGAGACCGGCGCCGATCGCCGCTGCCATCGGCTCCTCGATCAGGCGCGCCCAACGCGCACCGGCATTCATGGTGGCGTCGCGCACCGCCCGCTTCTCCACTTCGGTCACCCCGGAGGGGATCCCGACCAGCACGCGCGGCCGAGGGATGCGGGCATATCGGTCGTGCACCTTTTTGATGAAATAGCGGATCATCTGCTCGGTGACATCGAAGTCGCTGATGACGCCATCACGCAGCGGCCGGATGGCCACGATGTTGGCGGGAGTGCGGCCGACCATCCGCTTCGCCTCGGCGCCGATCGCCAGCACGCGCTTGGTGCGGGTGTCCATGGCAACCACGGACGGCTCGCTGATGACGATCCCGCGGTGACGGACAATGACGAGCGTGTTGGCGGTTCCGAGGTCGATCCCGACGTCGTGGCTGAGGAAGCCGAGCAGGCCGTCGAAGAGTCCCAAGCTGCCTCCGCAGGGTCGGCGCGCGCCCTCGGTCTGGCTCGGACGGCGCCAGTCTTCTAGGTGACCGATACGGCCCGCGGGAGCACGCCCGGGACGCTCCGCCAACCCTAACACAGCCAACCTCGGGTATCGTTAGGGCGATGTCCACGACCCGCTTGGAGCCCCTCGCGCCGCCCCCCGATGAGGCACTTCGCCTTGCGCGCGGCGAGCACCACGATCCGCACGCCATCCTCGGCGCCCATCTCGTGGAGGACGGTTACGTGGTGCGCGCCTTCCATCCGGAGGCGAGCGCGGTGGCGGTGGAGGCGAGCGGCGACGTGCACCCCATGAAGAGGCTCGACAACGGGATCTGGGCGGTCCTGGTGCCGAGCAGCGATCTCTCGTTCCGCTATCGGCTGCACTTCGAGTTCCCAGACGGCAAGACCTGGCGACGCGACGACCCGTATCGCTTCCTTCCCACGCTCGGCGAGGTCGACCTGCACCTGATCGGGGAGGGGACCCATGAGCGGCTCTACGACGTGCTCGGCGCGCATCCCCGCACGATCGACGGAGTCGACGGCGTCGCCTTCGCGGTCTGGGCCCCGTCCGCGCGAAGCGTTCGCGTGGCGGGCGACTTCGACCTGTGGAACGGGCTCCTATTTCCGATGCGCTCGCTCGGGTCCTCGGGCATCTGGGAGCTGTTCGTGCCGGAGATCGGTCCCGGTGAACTCTACAAGTACGAGGTCCTGGGCGCAGATGGCGTGCTGCGCGACAAGGGCGACCCGGTCGGGTTCGCCACTGAGCTTCGCCCGCAGACCGCGTCGCGGGTCTGGGACCTGACCGGCTACGAGTGGCAGGACGATGCCTGGATGGCGGAGCGCGCGGAGCGGGATCCGTACCGCTCCCCGATGACCATGTACGAGGTGCACCTGGGCTCCTGGATGCGGCACGCGGACGGGTCAT
The DNA here is from genome assembly GCA_030854405.1 of Chloroflexota bacterium. The sequence goes on from JALYTG010000020.1 coordinate 11,118, forward strand.
GGCTCGGTTACCGAGAGGCGGCTCCCAGGCTCATCGAGCATTGCCGCCGATTCGGCTTCACCCACATCGAGTTCCTGCCCCTCGCCGAGCATCCCTTCGATGGATCGTGGGGCTACCAGGTGACCGGCTACTATGCGCCCACCGCCCGCTTCGGCACGCCGGACGACCTGCGCGCCATGGTCGACGCGCTGCACCAGGCCGGGATCGGCGTCATCCTCGACTGGGTACCGGCCCATTTCCCGCGCGACGAGTTCGCTCTGCCCCGCTTCGACGGCACCGCCCTCTACGAGCACGCGGACCCTCGCCTCGGCGAGCATCCGGACTGGGGCACCCTGATCTTCAACTTCGGGCGCAACGAGGTACGCAACTTCCTGGTGGCGAACGCGCTCTTCTGGCTCGACCAGTACCACATCGACGGGCTCCGGGTCGACGCTGTCGCCTCGATGCTCTATCTCGATTACTCGCGCAAGCCAGGCGAATGGGTGCCGAACCGCTACGGTGGCAATGAGAACCTCGAGGCGATCGCCTTCCTGCGCGAGGTGAACGAGCGCTGCTACGGCAGGTTCGGCGGGATCATGACCATCGCGGAGGAATCGACCGCCTTCCCCGGGGTCACTCGACCGACCTACCTCGGTGGGCTGGGCTTCGGCTTCAAGTGGGATCTCGGCTGGATGCATGACACGCTCGACTACTTCAGCCACGACCCGGTCCATCGGCGCTTCCACCACGACCGGATCACATTCCGCGCGCTCTACATGGGGACCGAGCAGTACGTTCTGCCGATCTCGCACGACGAGGTGGTGCACGGCAAGGGCTCCCTGCTCGGCAAGATGCCGGGCGACGAGTGGCAGCGCTTCGCGAACATGCGCGCCCTGCTCGCCGACATGTACACCCAGCCGGGCAAGAAGTTGCTCTTCATGGGAATCGAGCTCGCGCCGTGGCAGGAGTGGAACCACGATCAGGGCCTTCCCTGGAAGCTGGCCAACGAGGGGCTGCACGCCGCGCTGGGACGCTACCTCGCGGACCTCGGTGCGCTCTACGCCCGCACGCCGGCGCTGTGGATCGGCGATACCGATCCGGGCGGCTTCGCCTGGATCGATGCCGGCGACGTCGAGGGCTCGGTCTACTCCTGGTTGCGGCGCGTCCCCAGCTCGGACGAGGCGGTCGCAGTGATCCTCAATCTGACTCCCGTGGCGCGGCATGGATATCGGCTCGGCCTACCTCGGGCCGGGCGATGGGTGGAGCTGTTCAACTCCGATTCCGAGCACTACGGCGGCTCGAACGTGGGCAATCTTGGAGGCCTGGTGGCCGAGCCGCGCTCGTGGCACGGGCAGGCGGCCTCGGCCGAGATCACCCTTCCGCCGCTGGGAGCGGTGATCCTCGGAGCGGGCTAGTCAGCGACCGCGCCGCATGGCGCGGGCCAGCCGCAGGACGAAGGGATCCGCCGTCAGGTCCTCGAGCGGCCGCGGAAGGGCGATCGACCAGTTCGGACGCTCGCGCACGGTGCGCGGATTGTTGACCCGCTCCTCGACAGCCAGCGCATCCTCGAGCGTTGCGATGACCAGGAGCGAGGGGGATGCGGCGAGCGACGCGTGGACACGTTCGATCACCTCCCTCGGCGCGGTATCCGGGAGCGCGTGCGCTGCGCGAGCCAGGCGATCGTGAACGGCAGCCAGCCCGGCGGCGTCGGGTACAAGGCCCGCCCGGACCTGGTCCTCGAGATCGGTGCCCAGCCAGGCGCCGGCCACGGTGGGCAGATCATGGGTGCCAACCGCAGCCAAGGCCAGGCGCGGATAGGACGCGGCCGGCCGGCGCTCGAAGTAGACCAGACGTGACGAGAGGAGACGGCGCCGGCGAAGCTCCCGACGCACGCCCGGCTCCACGGTGCCGAGGTCCTCGCCGATCACGAGCGCCCCGGCGCGGGCGCTCTCGAGCGCCACGATCTCGAGCAGCTCGTCGGCCGGGTATCGGACGTACGCACCGGCGGTGGGCTCGTTCCCCTGTGGCACCCACCACTGCCGGAAGAGGCCCAGCACGTGATCGAGGCGCAGCCCGCCCGCATATCGCAGCGACGCGCGAAGGGTCTCTATGAAGGGCCGGTACCAGGCCCTTCGCAGACGCTCGGGAATGAATGGAGGCAGTCCCCAGTCCTGCCCCGCGCCATTGAACCGATCCGGCGGCACCCCCATGCTCGCGCCGTCCGCGAGCAGCTCCTGCCATGCCCACGCATCGGCCCCGTTCGGGTCGAAGCCGATCGGCACGTCGTGCACCAGTGCGGCACCGCTCGCCGACGCGCGCTGGAGCTGCACATCGATCAGCCACTGGAGCCACTCGTGGAAGGCGACCCGGTCGCCCTGCTCTGCCGCGAAACGGGCGACGACCGGCGAGTCGGTACGTCGGTAGGGCTCCGGCCAGAGCCGCCACGCGGCCCCATGGCGCTCGGCGAGAGCCGAGAAGAGGGCCCACTCGCGCAGCGCCGCGCCCTGCTGAACACGGTAAGCATCGAGTCCGGCGAGCGGCGGACGCGCCTCCCAGATCGCCTGTAGGGCCGCCAACTTCAGCGAATAGACACGATCGCGATCGATGATGCGCTCGGCGTTCCGCCCCCGCGCCTCGCCGGCGAGCGCCCCGAGGTCGACCGCGGAGGCTCCGGGCACCTCCTCGACACGCAGGTAGAGGGGGCTGCGAAAGCGGCGGGTGCTCGGAAAGTAGGGACTCGCCTCCTGGGGAAGCGCCGGGCCGGGCGCGAGCAGAGGATTCACGACCACGTAGTCGGCCCCGACGTCGTGCGACCAGGCCGCCAGCCGCGCCAGGTCGGCAAGGTCGCCGATCCCCCAGCTCACCATCGAGCGGGTGGCGTACAGCTGCGCGGCCCAGCCCCACGCGCGCAGCGGCCCGGGCAGGTGGCAGCGCCCCGGTCCCACGATCAGCAGCGTGTCGAATTCCCCACGCCGCAGCCGGTGGTAACCGAACGGCAGGTCGCGCGGCAGGCGATCAATGGTGCCCAGCTCGCTCCCGTCCTCGAGGGTCAGCTCGCCGGCCACTGAGAGCCGGCTTCCGGGGCGGGCGACTGCCACCTGTTCGCCACCGGGCGTCTTCTCGCCGACCCGCATCGCCTCCAGAACCGCGGCCTGAACGCGCGGAGGGACCTCGTGCCGCTGCCCAAAGGCATCGGTGTACGTGGCGTCGATCCCCCAAGTGCGCGGGCCTGTCACCGCGGCATCGGTCTCAGGCGTGCGGCAGCAGCAGGAGCACCGTCGAGCGGGCGGCGACCGGCAGGATTGAGCCGCCCTCGATCTCGCGTCGCTCGGCGACGGCCGGCACCTGGGCCGAGGTCGTGTCGAAGACGAGCCGCCAGCGTTGGCCGTCATGGTCCGGCAGGGTGAAGTCGACCGGCGCGTCCGCCGCGTTGAGGATCAGCAGCAGGGTGTCGTCGACGATCCGCTCGCCTCGCTCGCCCTTCTCCTCGATCGCGTCGCCGGAGAGGCGTAGACCAACCGTGCGGACGCTTCCGGCGCCCCACTCGTCGTCGCTCATCTCCCGGCCATCGGGGCGATACCAGGTCAGGTCCTTGATCGACGAGCCGCGGATCCGGCGACCCTGGAAGAAGCGCCGCCTGCGGAGCACAGGATGCGTCTTGAAGAGACCGATCAGCGCCTGCGTGAACTCCAGCAGGCGTCGGTCGATGGCGTCCGGCCGCCAGTCGAACCAGCTGATCTCGTTGTCCTGGCAGTACGCGTTGTTGTTGCCGTGCTGGCTGCGACCGATCTCGTCGCCGCCGAGCAGCATCGGGACCCCCTGGCTGAGGAGCAGGGTGGCGAGCAAGTTGCGCTTCTGCTGCTCGCGTGCGCTCACGATCTGTGGATCGTCGGTGGGTCCCTCGACGCCGAAGTTCATGCTTGCGTTGTTGGAGTCGCCGTCCCCATTCGCCTCCCCGTTCGCCTCGTTGTGCTTGCGCTCATAGCTCACGAGGTCGTTCAGGGTAAATCCGTCATGGGCTGTGATGAAGTTGATGCTTGCGTGCGGCTGCCGCCCGCTCTGGGCATAGAGGTCCGAGGAGCCGGAGAGCCGGTACGCGAGCTCGGCGGTCTGGCTACCGTCGCCGCGCCAGAAGCGTCGGACCGTGTCGCGGTACTTGCCGTTCCACTCGGCCCAGCCGAGCGGGAAGTTGCCCACCTGATAGCCACCCTCGCCAAGATCCCACGGTTCGGCGATCAGCTTCACCTGGCTGATGATCGGATCCTGGTGAATGATGTCGAAGAAGGACCCGAGCTTGTTGACATCGTGCAGCTCGCGGGCGAGGGTCGAGGCGAGGTCGAAGCGGAAGCCATCGACGTGCATCTCCTCGATCCAGTAGCGCAGGCTATCGGTGATCAGCTGCAGGACGCGCGGATGGGTCGCATCAAGCGTGTTGCCGGTCCCGGTGTAGTCGACGTAGCGGCGCCGGTCGTCTGGATCGAGCCGATAGTAGGCGGCATTGTCGATGCCACGGAAGCCGATCGTCGGGCCGTGGTGGTTTCCCTCGGCCGTGTGGTTGTAGACGACGTCGAGGATCACCTCGATGCCGGCCTCGTGGAGGCGCTTCACCATCGACTTGAACTCGCTCACTGGCTCCCCGGTGGCCGAGTATCGGACATCGGGCGCCAGGAATCCGATCGTGCTGTAGCCCCAATAGTTCATGAGTCCGCGATCGACGAGCCTGCGATCGTCCACGTGATGGTGCACCGGCAGCAGCTCGACGGCGGTCACCCCGAGCTGCTGGAGGTAGTCGATGGCCGGGGCCGAGGCGAGCCCGGCGTACGTCCCCCGCTGCTTGAGCGGGACGTCGGGGTGCTGAATCGTGAAGCCCTTCACATGCACCTCGTAGATGAGCGTCCGATCCCACGGGACGCGCAGCTGCGTGTCGCGGCCCCATACGAACGCCGGATTGACGACGACCGACTTCGGGACGTCCGGCGCCGAGTCGCGCTCGTCCGGCAGCTCTCCCGCATCCTCGGAGCCGATCCGGTAGCCGAACAGCGCGTCGCTCCACCGAATGCTCCCGTCGATCCGCTTGGCGTACGGATCGATCAGCAGCTTGTGCGGGTTGAACCGGTGGCCCGCAGCGGGCCGATAAGGACCGTCGACCCGGTATCCGTAGCGCTGCCCCGGCCGCAGATCCGGAAGGTAGGAGTGCCAGACCAGATCGGTCTGCTCGACCATACGGATCCGGCGCTCGTTGCCGCTGTCAGCGTCGAAGAGGCAAAGCTCGACCTCGGTGGCGTTCTCGGTAAAGATCGCGAAGTTGACCCCGGTTCCGTCCCAGGTGGCGCCGAGCGGGTAGGGACGACCGCGCCAGACCCTCACCGGCGACGCGGGTTCCGACACGGTTCCGTCATACGCCGCGTAGCCTACCGGCCGCGGCCCTGTCGCGATCCGGCTCAGGCGCGGAACGGACGCGTCGCTCAGCGGGCGAGGCGTTCCAGGGCCTCCAGCGGCAGCCAGATCCAGGCGGGCCGGTTGTTGGCCTCGTAACGAACCTCGTAGCAGGCCTTCTCCAGCTCGAACGCGCGCAGCAGCCCTTCGTCCGGGCTCGTCGCGTCGTAGGCGTTCAGGAACGCGCTGCGAGCTGCCGCCAGCCAGGAGTCGACGTGGAAGCCGGTGGCGCGCGCGCCTCGCTCCGCCGTCCGGGCTGCGTAGTCGAGGCTGCGCAGCATCCCGGCAACATCTCGCAGCGGCGAGCTCGGCCGGCGTCGTTCCACCAGCGGCCGGGCCGGCTCTCCCTCGAAGTCGATCACCATGAAGCCACCCTCGACGGTCACCAGCAGCTGGCCCAGGTGGTAGTCGCCGTGGATCCGCGTCACCGGCGCCGACGCGCTGGCCGAGCCGAAGGCATCGGCGAACATCGCGCGGATCGGCGGCGCCAGGCGCACCAGTCGCTCGCGCTGCGCTCCGCTCAGGGAGGCCTCGGCATCAGCAAGCTCCCGCTCCGCGCCCGCCCGCCACGCAGCGGCTTCCTCCACGGTGGCCGGCCGCGCCGGAAAGGAAGGATGCTCAGGGCGCGAGGCGAGGGCGCGATGAAGCGCGCTGGTGACCTCGCCGATCCGTGCCGCCGCTGTGGTGGCTGCCTCGAGATCGGTGGCGAGGCAACCAAGCATGTAGGCCCACGCATCACCGCGCGACGGCACGAAGGCCTGGAGCATGGCCGTGGCGAGCGGCGCGGCGCCATCCACCGGCACGAAATGCCCCGCTCCGGCAAGCGCCGGCGTGGCGGCGAAGCCGACCTCGGTAAGAAAAGCGCTCACCTCGAGATCGGGGTTCTCGCCCCCCTCCAGGAGCCGGTAGACCTTCAGGATCAGCCGATCACTCAGGACGACTGAGGTATTTGTCTGCTCGACCGCGAGCCTCCGTTCCTCGAGCCCCTCGCCCGCCCGGGCGACCGGTGGCAGGAGCCCGGCGAGGGCCGGCGTGGCGGCGAAGCGGAAGCGGCCCGCCCGCGCCGGGATCTCCGCGCCCTCGCTGATGAGGCGCACGATCGCCCGCCACGCTCCGTCGCCGTCGCGGGGCTCGCGCCAGCGCGCGTCGTCCTCGATCGCCGGCACGAGGTAGCGGTCTTCTCCGCCGTCGGCATAGCGAACGGCGAGGACGAGAAGCCATGCGCCGCCGCCGAGCGACGCGCGGTCGGCCTCGACGACCGTCGCGACGAGCCGCCGTTTGGCGCGGAACCATCGCTGGCGCACAAGCCAGTCGCGGGTGAAGGTGGCGGTGGAGGCAAGCGGCCGCTCAGGCGGTCGCATCGGTCAGTTCGAACCAGAGGAAATCGTGCGGGCCAAGGGTGAGGAGGTAGGGCAGCTCACCGATTGGCGGAAAGAGGACCCTGCCGATGAGCTCCTGCGGGACTTTCCCCTGGTAGCGCCTCATGTCAAGCTCGACGAACTGGGCGAAGCGCGAAAGGTTGGCGACGCACAGGATCGTCTGGCCCTCTCCCTCGCGCAGGTAGGCCAGCACGCGGCGGTTGTCCGGGTGCAGGAACTCGAGATCGCCGCGCCCGAAGACCGGGTGCTGCTTGCGGACGCGGATCATCCGCTTCATCCAGTTCAGGAGCGAGCCCGGCAGGCGGCGCTGGGCCTCCACGTTGACCGCCTGGTAGCCGTAGACCGGATCGACGACCGGCGGCGAGTAGAGCGCCGCCGTGTCCGCGGTGCTGAATCCTGCATTACGGTCCGGGGTCCACTGCATCGGGGTCCGCACCCCGTTGCGATCGCCGAGATAGACGTTGTCACCCATCCCGATCTCATCGCCGTAGTAGACGACGGGTGTCCCCTTCAGCGAGAAGAGCAGAGAGTTCAGCAGCTCGAGCCGGCGCCGGCTGTTCTCGACGAGGGGTGCCAG